>NZ_JBFNEH010000005.1:0-114371 GCF_040797425.1 Symbiobacterium sp.
TTGGCTGGCGAACCGCCATTTCCTCTTGGTACCCACACTTCTCAGTGTAGAGCCCGTTAATATTGCCAGGGGTCACCTGCCCTGGTATAATGGTTTCCGTGTGATCACGGACGGTCCGCTGCCGGCCCGCTTGCAACGCTCGGAAGCACCGGTACGAACGTCTCGTACAAGGGGTGAAATCATGTCGAACATCATTAAGGAGATCGAGCGCGAGTACCTGCGCACGGACATTCCCGCCTTCCGGCCCGGCGACACCGTCCGGGTGCAGGTGAAGGTAATCGAGGGTTCCCGTGAGCGCATCCAGGCCTTCGAGGGCGTGGTGATCAAGCGGCAGGGCTCGGGAATCAACGAGACTTTCACCGTCCGGCGCATCTCGTACGGCGTCGGCGTTGAGCGTACCTTCCCCGTGCACAGCCCCCGTATCGCCTCCATCGAAGTGGTCCGTCGGGGCGTCGTCCGCAGGGCGAAGCTGTACTACCTGCGCAACCTCACCGGCAAGGCTGCCCGCATCCGCGAGCGTCGGGCGGGCGCCGCTGCGACAGAGGCATGATTCGGGTTCATACGCGCGTCGCTCCGCTCGACACCCTCACCGGGTTTGAGCGGAGCGTTCCACATGTAGGCGCCTGTACATCGGAGCCGAACTGGGAGGAGAGCCTAGATGGCGGATATCCCGCAAGAGAGGCTGCCCGACGAGAGGCCCGTCGCGGAGAGGGCGCCCGAAGAGGTCACGCTGGCGGAAACGCCGTCCGAAGCGGCCACGCCTGAGGAGACGCGGCCCGAGGGCGGTGACGGACAGCGTGAAGAGAAGTCGCCCGTCCCGCGGAAGTCACCCCTGCAGGAACTGGTCGAGACCCTGGTCCTGGCGCTCGTCTTCGCCCTGATCATCCGGACTTTCGTCGTGGAGGTCTACCAGGTGTCGGGTCACTCCATGACCAACACCCTGCACGACCACGAACGGGTACTGGTGAACAAGTTCATCTACCGCTTCCGCGACCCGCAGCCCGGCGACATCATCGTGTTCAAGTATCCGCGCCAGCCTGACCGAGACTTCATCAAGCGGGTGGTGGCTGTCGAGGGCGACACGGTGGAGATTCGGGGCGGGAAGGTGTATGTGAACGGCGAGTTGTTTCCGGAGGTGGACACGGTCCGGATGAGCGGCGGCGACTTCGGGCCGTACGTGGTGCCGGAAGACTCGGTCTTCGTCCTCGGCGACAACCGCTCCAACAGCGAGGACAGCCGGTACTTTGGCGAGGTGCCCATCGAGAACATCCGCGGCCTCGCGGTGGCCCGCATCTGGCCCCTCTCCGCCATCGGGGCCCTCGCCTCGCCGGCGCAGGGAGACGGCTTGTGAGGGAGGGAGCCCGGTGCCGGTCATCCAGTGGTTTCCCGGCCACATGGCCAAGGCCCGCCGCATTCTGCAGGAGAACGCACCGCTGGTCGACGTGGTGCTGGAAATCGTGGACGCCCGCTGTCCGCTGGCCAGCCGCAATCCCGATCTGATGCGGCTGGTGGCGCAGAAGCCGCAGGTGCTCATCCTGAACAAGGCCGACCTGGCTGACCCCGCCGCCACCCGCGCCTGGGTGGAGCGGCTGAGCGAGCCGGGCCGGCCCGCTGTCGCGCTGGACGCCGTGAAGGGCACGGGTGCGCGGGAGGTGCTGGCGGCGGTGCGCCGCGCCTTCGGCCCAGTGCTGGAGGCGTGGACGGCCAAAGGGCGCAAGCCCCGTCCGGCCCGGGTGATGGCCGTCGGCATCCCCAACGTGGGCAAGTCGTCGGTGATCAACCGGCTGGCGGGGGCCCGCCGCGCGCATGTGGGCGACCGCCCGGGCGTGACCCGCGGGAAGCAGTGGATCCGCATCGGCGCGGACGTGGAGTTGCTGGACATGCCGGGCATCCTCGTGCCCAAGTTCGATGACCCGCGCGACGGCGTCCTCCTGGCCGCGGTCGGGTGCGTGAAGGACGAGGTCTTCGACCGGCGCGCGGTGGCGGCCGAGCTGCTCACCCTGATCTATGAGCCGCTGGCCCCCACCCTGGCCGAGCGGCTGGGGCTGACCCGACTCGACCCCGAGCCCGAGAACAACCTGGCGGCGGTGGCCCGCCACCGGGGGCTCCTGCGCGCCGGCGAGCAGGTGGACCTGGACGCGGCGGCAGCGCTGGTTCTGCGCGAATTTCGTGAAGGACGCCTCGGGCGTGTCTCCCTTCAGACCCCCTGCCCCCCCTCAACGAAACTGTGATATTGCAAGCATACAGCTAAATCCTAACGGGTCTAATAGTCATAGGAGGATTTTTCTCACAACCTGCCGAAACTCACTTTCACGATTTAGGCGCGCTGAAGTCCTAAAGGGGTGGCTGGCGGACCAGGCAGCCTGGCTCAAGTCGGAGAGAGGGTGGGGGTGTGTAGAATAATGAGAAGACACATCTTGAAAAGGATGAGCCTGAAGCGTCTTCAAGCACTCATTCAAGAGGAAGGCCCGGAGATTTTCCCAGACATCATCGCTGCGCTGAGCGAGGACCCGCGCGAGGGCGCGCAGAAGCTGGTGCGGCAGTGCCGCCAGCAGCTGGAGGAACGGGAGCGGCGGCGTGCGACGCTGCAGCGCATGTACAGCTACGAGCGCCAGCTCTGGTCAATGGGTTACCGCCATGTGGCCGGCCTCGACGCGGTGGGACGGGGCCCGCTGGCGGGGCCGGTGGTGGCCGCGGCGGTGATCCTTCCGGGTGAGGTGGACCTGCCCGGCATCGACGACGTGAAGCGGCTTTCGCCCCGTCGGCGCCAGGAGCTCTACGAACAGATCTGCGCCTCCGCCGTGGCCATCGGCGTGGGCATGGTGCAGCCGGAGTCCATCGACGAGGCCAGCGTGATCGTGGCCACCTACAAAGCCCTGGTCAAGGCCTTGGCTGACCTGCCCGTGACGCCCGACCACCTCCTGATCGACGGCCTGCACCTGCCCGGCGTGACGCAGCCGCAGGTCCCGGTGGTGGGCGGCGAGTCGCTCTCTTGTTCCATCGCCGCCGCGGCCGTGGTGGCCAAGGTGAGGCGCGACGAGTATATGATCGAGATGGACGCCAAGTATCCGGAGTACGGCTTCAAGCACCACAAGGGATACGGCACGGCCGAGCACCGGCTCGCCCTCGAGCGATACGGGCCCTGCCCGCTGCACCGCAAGCCGGCCGATGGCGCACCCGTGGGCGCCCCGCTGCTCTTCACGGAGAGCTAGGTGAACCGGCGCGTGGGGAGCGAGGGCGAGCAGGCCGCGGCCGCCTACCTCGCCTCGCAAGGTTACCGCATCATCGCCCGCAACGTGCGCTTCCGGGCCGGGGAGATCGACCTGGTCGCCGAGGAGGGCGGCTTCCTGGTTTTCGTGGAGGTGAAGACCCGCCGGGGGCGGGGTTTCGGCTCCCCGGCCGAGGCGGTGACCGCGGACAAGCGCCGGCGCCTCGTGCGCCTGGCGTCGCTTTATCTGGCCCGCCTGGGCCGCCCGGCGCCGCCCTGCCGCTTCGACGTGGTGGAGGTGGAGCCCGGTCCCGACGGCCGCTACCGGTGCCATGTGATCCGGGGGGCGTTCACGGCATAGGCAGTACAGATGGGAGCCGTCCGGCAGGATGACCGGGGGCTCCTCTTGCACACATCACGAGATTATAGTGCCTCCGGTGGTGGTGATATCCGAGGCCCCGTTGTTCTCCATGGCGGCCCCGCCTGTCACCTGCACCTGCGTGCCCTGGAGGCTCATGATCTGGTTCATGGGCGGGATCGTGGTGGGGATGCCGGGGTTGAGCACGCCGGGGAAGATCAGCGTCGGGCCGATCCACGTACCGGGGAGGAGGCCCGGACGGGCCCGGGGGATCGTGCCGTTTCCGCCCGGGAAGAAGCCGGTGGAGCGGCGCTGCGGGCAGAGCGCCGTGCCGCCGCCGTTCCCGTTGCCGTTGATGATGACGCCCGAGATGCCGCCCCCCGTGGTGGCGCCCATGCCGTTGCCCAGCGTGTCGGTGACCGTGTCGCGCACCACTTTCACGCATATGAAGACGATCGACTTGTCCACCAGCCGGCGGAAGGAGCCGTTGGGCAGGATGTCTGCCGGCTCTTCCTTCTCGCCCTCCACGAAGGCCTGCAGCACCACGCACTTGTCGCCCGGCTGGGCCCCCGGCACCGGGATCAGCGCGTTGAAGGTGATCTCGACGTCCAGGTCCATGACCGGGCCGCTCACCGTGCCCGTGACGCCGGTGCAGCCCTGAACGGTGCCGGGGATGGGGAAGCCCATGCCGGCCTGCTTGAACATGATATCCTTGCGCAGGCGTCCGTCGACGATGACCTTGTCGAAGACGGCCATGCAGTTGTCGATGATGACCGTCTTGCTGATCTGCTTGATCTCCTCAGCTTGGGTGCCCAGATCGATCGTCTGGCAGAGCAGTTGCTGAACGCTGCCGGAGCCAACCACTTGCTCGACTTCGAACGCCATCGGCCACCCTCCCATGCCGCCCGGTTTGCACCGCGGCGGTCCGGTACCAGCGTATGTTGACATAACGCCTGGGGTTCTGACTCCAAGTCAGGAGCAGACAACCAGGAATAGCAGGTATTGACAGAATGCGCCTCCTGTGGCATGATGGTGAACAGCAAGGCGAACACGTGTTGGCAGGGGGCGGGATGGGTGTTTGTGCGGGTCTGGAGCTTTGCCCTGCTTGGAATCGACGCGCTGCCGGTGGCGGTGGAGGTCGACGTGAGTCCCGGGCTGCCCAGCTTCGAGATCGTGGGCCTGCCCGACGCGGCGGTGCGCGAGGCCCGGGAGCGGGTGCGTGCCGCCATCCGCAACGGCGGATGGCAGTTTCCGCTTCAGCGGATCACCGTGAATCTCGCCCCGGCCCACACCCGCAAGGCGGGGGCGGGCTTCGACCTGGCGATCGCACTGGGCGTGCTGGCGGCCACCGGGGCCTTTCCCCCGGAACGGCTGGAGGGTCTGGCCTTCGCCGGCGAGCTGGCCCTGGACGGCGCCCTGCGCCCGGTGCGCGGGGCCCTGGCCATGGCCCTGGCGGCGCTGGGCGGTCTCCGGTTGATTCTGCCGCCGGAGAGCGCCGCCGAGGCGATGGCGGCCTTCGAAGGGACGGGGGAGTCAGCTCCCCCGGTCCTCTCTGCACACGGCCTGGTCGACCTGGTGGCCTACCTGAGAGGAGAGCAGGACCTGACCGTCCCCACCCCGGTGCCGCCGGTGGAGGAGGCCGGTGAGGACAGTGTTGACCTGGCGCTGGTGCGGGGCCAGGTGGTGGCCCGGCGGGCTCTCGAGGTGGCGGCGGCCGGTGGGCACAACCTGCTCATGGTCGGTCCCCCCGGTGCCGGCAAGAGCCTGCTGGCCCGTTGCCTGGCCACCATCCTGCCGCCGCTGGAGCGCGGTGAGGCGCTGGAGGTGAGCCGCATCTACAGCGTCGCCGGCGAACTGGACGGCGGCCGGCTGCTGCGCCGGCGCCCCTTCCGGGCGCCGCACCACGCCGCCTCGCGGGCGGCGCTGCTGGGCGGCGGAAACCCCATCCGGCCCGGGGAGATCACGATGGCCCACCGGGGCGTGCTCTTCCTGGACGAACTCCCGGAGTTCGGCCGCGACGTGCTGGAAGCGCTCCGCCAGCCGCTGGAGGAGGGCCTGGTTCGGCTGGCCCGCGCGAACGGTCACGTCACGTTTCCCGCGCGCCCCATGCTGGTCGCGGCGGCCAACCCCTGCCCTTGCGGCCACCTGGGCGACCCAGTGCGCGCCTGCACCTGCACGGCGGCGGCCGTGCACCTCTACCGCAACCGCCTGTCGGGCCCCCTGCTCGACCGCTTCGACTTGCAACTCTACCTGCAGCCCGTGACCTACGATCAGTACCGCGCCTGCGCCGAGGCCGAGTCGTCCGCAGCGGTGCGGGAACGGGTGTGCGCCGCGCGCGAGCGCCAGCGGTGCCGGCTGGCCCCGTTCGGCCTCAGCACCAACGCCGAGATGGGGCCGGAACTGCTCCGTCGTTTCTGCCGCCTGCCGGCCGGCGGCGAGGAACTGATGCGGGAGGCTGTGGAGCGGTTCGGCCTTAGCCTGCGCGGCCACGACCGGGTGCTGCGGGTGGCCCGCACCCTTGCCGACTTGGAAGGCACGGAGACCATCTCTCTGGCGCACCTGGCCGAGGCGCTGCAGTACCGCGTCGCCTCCGCAGATCCGCTGTTCACCCCGCCGGCCGCGCGGGCAGTCCGCCCGACGACTGAAGCGCAGCCTGTTGCGACGGCCGGAGTGCAAGCCCGCCCGCTCCGGGTTGTGCGGCGGCGCCCTGCGCATGCTAAGGCCTGACCGCGGCCTGCGGTCAACCTTGGCGCCGGGAGGGAGCCTTCATGGCAAGGAAGCAACAGCAGATCGTCCACGAAGGGCCGATGGCCGACCGCCGGGGCACCGGCTGGCGGGAAGACGCCGCCCGTCTGGAGGCCCTGGACCAGCAGCGGCTGGAGAACCCGATGCAGACGCTGCCCAACAGTCTGACCAGCCTCGACAAGCAGCACGCGCGCGAGGCCAAGACCGACGGGGGCGCGGTGGAAAGGGACATCGAGTCAGCAGGTGGCGAGAGCGACAGGCGAGAAGATTAGAACCAGGACCGGGTGGGGAGGCGGGCGCCGCCGGCCTCCCCGCAGTCTGCACAGGGGTTGCGCCGGAGGGGACGAGGACGCGCCCGGGTGCCCTCCGGCACGGAAGCGACTGTACCCGCCGGGCCCGGAGGAGAATGGGCCCGGCGCAGCGGTGAGGAGGAGGATTTCCCCATGACGACGACCGACACCGCAGCGGTGCCCCCGCCCGACCGTATCCTCGACCTGCGCGGCGACGTCTGCCCCATCACC
The DNA here is from genome assembly GCF_040797425.1 of Symbiobacterium sp. NCBI lineage: Bacteria > Bacillati > Bacillota > Clostridia > Eubacteriales > Symbiobacteriaceae > Symbiobacterium > Symbiobacterium sp. The sequence goes on from NZ_JBFNEH010000005.1 coordinate 6,833, forward strand.
TTTGCGAAGACCAAGATCGCCCTGGAGGAAATGGCCGTGGGACAGGTGCTGCTGGTGCGGCTCGATTACGAGCCGGCCACCCGCAACGTGCCCCGCAGCGCCCAGCTTTGCGGCGACGAGGTGCTGGCGGTGCGCGCAGTGGGAGAAGGCGAGTGGGAAGTGGTGATCCGGAAGCGGGTCGAATAGGGGCAAAGGTGGCTGCGCTTTCCAACCTTTCGACCTTCAGCTATAATCGGAGATTGAACCTGCCGAAGGGGGCGACGCCGCATGTTGCTCGAACGCCCTGCCGCACGCCGCCTGGTGGCCGAGGCAGAGACCGCGCTGCCTGATGTCGTCCGAGAGGTCATCGCAATCTGCCAGATTCCCGCGCCCACCTTCCACGAGGAGGAGCGCGCCGCCTACGTGCAGCGGCGCATGAGCGAGTTCGGCCTGCGGGAGGTCTACCGCGATGGCATCGGGAACGTGATCGGCCGCCTGCGGGGAACGGGCAAGGGGCCGAACCTGCTCCTGGCCGCGCACCTCGACACCGTGTTCCCGCCCGGGACCGACGTGACCGTGAAGAACGAGGGCGAGATCCTCCGCGCTCCCGGCGTGGGCGACAACTCGGCCAGTGTGGCCATCCTGCTCCACGCCGCCCGGCTGCTGGTGGAAGCCGACGTCAGCCTGGCGGGCGACGTGATCTTCGTGGCCACCTGCGGCGAGGAGGGGCTCGGGAACCTGGAGGGGATGCGCGCCGTGGTGCGGGCCCTGGAGCAGGAGATCGACTACGTGGTGGCCCTCGACGGCAGCCTGGGCGGAATGGTGCGGGAAGGCGTGGGCAGCCGGCGCTTCCGCCTGGTGGTGACCACCAGCGGCGGCCACTCGTGGGGCTCCTTCGGGGCGCCCAGCGCCATCCACAGCCTCGCCCGCATGATCGCCCGCATCAGCGAACTGCGGGTGCCCATCCACCCGAAGACCACCTACAACGTCGGCCTCATCTCCGGGGGCACCTCGGTCAATACCATCGCGGCGCGGGCGGAGGCGGTGATCGACCTGCGCTCGCTGGACCGGACCGAGTTGATCCGCCTGGAGGAGCGGGTGCAGCGGATCATCCGGGCCGTGGAGCGGGAGACCGGGGTGCGGGCCACGCTGGAGCTCCTGGGCGACCGCCCCATCGGCTCCATCCCCGACGAGCACCCGCTCTGCAACCTGGTGCGGGCCGTGCACCGCGATCTGGGGCTGCAGACGCGGAGCTACCCTTCCTCCACCGACGGCAACGTCCCGCTTTCCATAGGGATTCCGGCCGTTACGGTGGGGGTGACCCTCGGTGGCAACGGCCACCGGCTGGACGAGTACATCTATACCTCCCCGCTTGCCAAGGGGCTGGCGCAGGTGCTGCTCCTGGTGCTGGGGGTGCAGGAGTTGCCCTTGCGAGCCCGGTAGACGAGCCGCCGGGCTTTTTCCCGTCAGGGGCGCCGTGGGGAGGCGGACCGGCGGCCGGAAGGGGACCGGCCGCCGGCAGCGTGGGGGTGAGCGGCATGGAGAGTGCCCTGGTCTGGTTGATCTACGGGCGTGTCCCGGGCGTGGGCCGGCAGCGGATGGCGGAACTGCTGCGGGCGTGCGATTCGGCCGAGATCGCGTGGCAACTGGGCGAGGCAGAACTGGCCGCCGTGAAGGGCTGGAACCGCGAGGTGGCCCGGGCCGCGGTGACGGCGCGCCGCAGCGCCGACCTGCGGCGGGAGGCGGAGCGCGACCTGGAGCGGGCCCGGCGGGCCGGACTCCGGGTGCTTTGTTATGGCGAGCCCGGCTACCCGGAGCGCCTGAAGGAGATTCCTGTGCCGCCGCCGGTGCTCTACCAGCACGGTCCGTGGGAGCCCGACGCCCGGCCCCAGCGGCCGGTGGTGGCCATCGTGGGCACCCGGCGGCCCACCAGCTACGGCCTGGCCGTGGCCGAGCAACTGGCCCGGGAGCTGGCCCAGTTGGGGGCGGTGGTCATCAGCGGCATGGCCAGGGGAATCGACACCGCCGCCCACCGGGGAGCGCTCGGCGCCGGGGGAATCTCTGCGGCGGTGCTTGGCGGCGGCGCCGATGTCTGCTATCCTCGTGAATCGGTGGCCATATATCGCCAGATGAAGGAGACGGGGGCGATCTTCTCCGAGCAACCGCCCGGAAGCCAGCCCCGACCCGAGCACTTCCCCGAGCGCAACCGGATCATCAGCGGCCTCAGCCACGCGGTGATCCTGGTGGAAGCCGGGGAGCGGTCGGGAACCCTCATCACCGCGCAGCACGCCATCGAACAGTGCCGGGAGCTGTTCATCGTGCCCGGCCCGATCACCAGCCCCCTGTCGCGCGGACTCTTCCGCTACCTGCGGGACGGCGCCGGCCTGGCCATCAGCGGCCGGCAGGTGCTGGAGGACATGGGCTTCCTCACGCCGGCTGAGGGGCCGATCCAGTTCACGCCGCGCGGCCTCACAGAGCTGGAGCAGCGGGTGCTGGGCTGGATGGGCGATGCCACCTGGTGGCCAGGGGACCTGGCGGAGACGTGCGGCCTTTCGGTGGCCGAGGTGCAGGCCTGCCTGACCATGCTCGAGATTCGCAGCGCGATTCGGCGGCTACCAGACGGGCAATACACTCGTATTGGATAGACCACAGACGCAAGGAATAGTCTATGGACCACGGGTTCCGCGCCGTGGCATCTCACTCGGAGGTGTGGACTGGGTGTCCAAGAACCTCATCATCGTGGAGTCCCCGGCCAAAGCCAAGACCATCGAGAAGTTCCTGGGCAGGAAGTACACCGTGAAGGCCTCCATGGGGCACGTGCGCGATCTTCCCAGGAGCCAGCTCGGCGTGGCCGTGGAGGAGGGGTTCGAGCCCAAATACATCACAATCCGTGGCAAGGGAGACGTGCTGAAGGAACTGAGGGAGAGCGCCAAGAAGGCGGAGCGCGTCTTCCTGGCCACAGACCCTGACCGCGAGGGCGAGGCGATCTCCTGGCACCTGGCCCAGGCGCTGAAGATCCCCACCGACGCACCGGTGCGCATCGAGTTTCACGAGATCACCAAGGACGCCATCCAGCGCGCAATCAAGCGCCCGCGGCCCATCGACATGGCCCGGGTGGAGGCCCAGCAGGCCCGCCGGGTGCTGGACCGCCTGGTGGGCTATAAGCTGAGCCCGCTGCTCTGGCGCAAGGTGCGGCGGGGCCTCTCCGCCGGCCGGGTGCAGTCGGTGGCCGTGCGGCTGATCGTCGACCGCGAGCGGGAGATTCAGGCGTTCCAGCCGGAGGAATACTGGACTCTGACCGCACGTTTGGAGACCGCCGACGGGCAGGGCTTCACCGCCCGGTACCAGGGCCGCGGGCAGGAGAAGGTGGAACTGAAGAACGCCGCTGACGCCGCCGCCGTGGTGGCGGCCGTCGCCGGGGAGCAAGCCGTGCTCCGGCGGGAGGGCAGCGGCGCCTTCGGCGGCCTCTCCTCCGGCGAGCCCGTCGACCTCAACGGTGCCGACCTCCGCCTTCAGGTGCGCACCGTGAAGCGGCGGGAGAAGAAGCGCAACCCCGCGTTCCCGTTCACCACGTCCACCCTGCAGCAGGAGGCGTCGCGCAAGCTGGGCTTCACCGTGCGCCGGACGATGGCCGTGGCCCAGCAGCTCTACGAGGGCCTGCCCCTGGGCGAGGCTGGCCACACTGGCCTGGTTACCTACATTCGCACCGACTCCACCCGCATCGCAGACGAGGCTGCGCGGGCCGTGGCGGCCTTCATTGAACAGCAGTACGGCCCCGAGTACCGCCCGGCCAAGCGCCGGGAGGCCGAGAAGCGGGCGGGGGAGCAGGGTGCCCACGAGGCCATCCGGCCCACCGATGTAAACCGTACCCCCGAGATGGTGAAACCCTACCTCACCTCCGACCAGTACCGGCTGTACAAGCTCATCTGGGAGCGGTTCGTCGCCAGCGAGATGGCCCCGGCGGTGCTGGACACGGTCTCGGTGGAACTGGCGGCCGGGGAGCACGTGTTCCGGGCCACCGGCCAGACGCTGAAGTTCCCGGGCTTCATGAAGGTCTACATCGAGAGCGAGGACGAGGAGGGGCCCAGGGAGGAGGCGGAGGGGCTGCTGCCCGACCTGGCCGAGGGCCAGTGGGTGCGCCTGCTCCGGCTGGAACCCCGGCAGCACTTCACCCAGCCGCCGCCCCGGTACTCCGAGGCGATGCTGGTGAAGGCGCTGGAGGAGCGGGGCATCGGGCGGCCGTCCACTTACGCCCCGATCATCCAGACGATCCAGGCCCGCGGCTACGTGGTGAAGCGGGATAAGCGCTTCGAACCGACGCAGCTCGGGGTGCTGGTCACCGACATCCTGAAAGAGTACTTCCCCCGCATCATCGATGTGGAGTTCACCGCGCACCTGGAGAGCGACCTGGACGCGGTGGAGGAGGGCGCACTGAGCTGGAAGGAGCTGCTCAGCCAGTTCTACGGCCCCTTCGAGGCCACCCTGAAAGAGGCCGAGGAGAAGGTGGGCGGGTTCGAACTGGAAGACGAGGTCTCCGACGTGCGCTGCGAGAAGTGCGGCCGGTTCATGGTGGTGAAATACGGCCGGTTCGGCAAGTTCCTGGCGTGCCCCGGCTTCCCGGAGTGCAAGTCGACCAAGCCGATCTTCGAGGAGACGGGGGTCACCTGCCCCGCCTGCGGCACGGGCCGCATCGTGGAGCGGAAGGCGAAGAAGGGCGGCCGCAAGTTCTACGGCTGCACCAACTACCCGAACTGCGACTTCGTCTCCTGGGAGAAGCCGGTGAACCGCCCGTGCCCCGAATGCGGCGCGCCCTTCCTGGTGGAGAAGCGCACGAAGGAGTACGGCCTGGCTCACGTGTGCAAGGCGCCGGACTGCGGCTACGTTGAACCCGTTGAATCGATGGAAGAGGTGCATGCCTGAGTGGAACAGCCTCACATCACGATCATCGGCGCCGGTCTGGCGGGATCGGAGGCGGCCTGGCAGGCCGCCTCTCGCGGCGTGAAGGTGACGCTCTACGAAATGCGGCCGAAGGTCACCACGGCCGTGCACAAGACGGACCTGTTCGCGGAGCTGGTCTGCTCCAACTCGCTGCGGGGGGCCAGCCTCGAGAACGCCGTTGGCCTGCTCAAGGAGGAGATGCGCCGGCTCGGCAGCCTCATCCTGCGCGAGGCCCTGACCCATGCCGTGCCCGCGGGCGGGGCCCTCGCCGTGAGCCGTACGGACTTCTCCGAGGGGGTGACCCGCGCCCTTCTGCAGCACCCGAACATCACGGTGTTGCGGGAGGAAATCCGGGAGATTCCCCCCGAGGGTGTGGTGGTGGTGGCGACCGGGCCCCTCACGTCGGCGCCGCTGGCAGAGGCCATCCAGCGGTTCACCGGCGAGAAGGCGCTCTCGTTCTACGATGCCGCGGCGCCCATCGTCAACATCGAGACGGTGAACATGGAGAAGGTCTTCCGCATGAGCCGGTACGGCAAGGGGGGCGGCGAGGACTACCTCAACTGTCCCATGAGCAAGGAGGAGTACGAGACCTTCTACCAGGCGCTGCTCACCGCCGAGCGGGCGATGCCCCACAACCCCGAAGACGAGCAGGTCTGCTACTTCGAGGGCTGCCTGCCCATCGAGGAGATCGCCCGCCGGGGGCCAGACGCGCTCCGCTACGGCCCCCTGAAGCCCGTGGGCCTCATCGACCCCCGAACGGGGCGGCGCCCCTGGGCGGTGGTCCAGCTGCGCCAGGACAACGCCGCGGGCACCCTGTACAACCTGGTGGGCTTTCAGACCAGCCTGAAGTGGGGGGAGCAGAAGCGGGTCTTCCGGTTGATCCCGGGGCTGGAGGAGGCGGAGTTCGAGCGGTACGGCGTGATCCACCGTAACACCTTCATGAAATCGCCGCTGCTTCTCCACCCCACCGGCGAGTCCCGCAAGCGGCCCGGGCTGTTCTTCGCCGGCCAGATGACCGGTGTGGAAGGGTACGTGGAGTCTGCCGCCGGCGGCCTGGTGGCGGGAATCAACGCGGCGCGCCGGGCACTCGGGCAGGAGCCGCTGGTCTTTCCGCGCGAGACCGCCATCGGGTCGCTCCTGCACTACATCACCCATGCCGACCCGGACCACTTCCAGCCGATGAACATCGCCTTCGGCCTCATGCCCCCGCTGGAGGGGCCGCCGATCCGGGACAAGCGTGCGCGCAAGCGGGCCATCTCCGAGCGCGCCCTGAAGGTGCTGGCCGAGTGGGCTCCCGAGGCGCTGGGCGTAACTCTCGCGGGGGAATAGCGTTCAAGACGTTGCATCTTCCGAGCCTCGAGGGGTTGTAACGAAAATGTTATATTACAGGCAGAAACTGGTACGTGGCCGATTTCTCGTGAAAATGGGAGCAAGCGGCCCTTAGGCGTTGAAATCGGCGTGTCCAAATTGGATCGGGATAGAGATATTTTCTGAATTGTAGCCTTGCCACGTGCACATGCTGTATGTTAGGATAATGACCGATTGGATAAGCCTCATAACAAAGTGGCTGGCGGGAGGTGCACGCGGGTGGCGGGAGAGTACCTGGGCGAGGGCCTGGGTCCCGAAGTGGCGGGCTTCCTCACCAGCCTCTCTGTGGAGAAGGCCGCATCCGATCACACCCTGCGCAGTTACCGGCTGGACCTGGTGCAGTTCTATGCCTGGCTGGCCACCGGGGGTACGAGCGTGCCGGTGGTGGGCGGGCGCCGCACCGGGCGGACGCGCAAGCACGATTTCGCTCCGGGCGAAGCGCCGCTGCCGGCCATAGGCCTTGCCGAGCTCAGGGCCGTGGATCACCGCACGATCCGCGCGTACCTGGCCTTCCTGCAGGCGCAGCAGTTTACCCGGCGCAGCATCGCACGCAAGCTCTCCTGCCTGCGCTCCTTCTTCAAGTATCTCCAGAAAAACGGGCTCGTGCCTTCGAATCCCGTGAAGGGGGTGCAGACCCCGAAGCTGGAGCGGCGGCTGCCTGTATTTCTGGATGAAGAGGAGATCGGCGGGCTGCTCTCGCAGCCCGACACGAGCACCCCGCTGGGGCTCAGGGACAGGGCGCTCCTGGAACTGCTCTACGCCACCGGGCTCCGCGTGAGCGAGTTGGTGGCCCTCAACCGGGGCGACATCGATTACACCGATGGCTGGGTGGTCGTGTACGGCAAGGGGCGGAAGGAGCGCGCGGTTCCGGTGGGGAGCGAGGCGCTGCAGGCCCTGGGGAACTACCTGGCGCAGGCGTGGCCGGAGCTCAGGGCACGGGCCCCGGCGGCCGACCAGGCCCTCCCCGAAGAGCGGCAGCCGCTCTTCCTGAACAAGCTGGGCACGCGGCTTACCGACCGCTCGGTGCGCCGGCTGCTCGACCACTACGTGGAGCAGATGGCGCTCTCCCGGCACATCAGCCCCCACAAGCTGCGCCATACGTTTGCGACCCATATGCTCAACCACGGGGCCGACCTCCGCGCGTTGCAGGAGATGCTCGGGCATGCCAGCCTGTCCACCACCCAGGTGTACACCCACGTCACCACGCAGCAACTGCGGCAGCAATATTTGAAGGCTCATCCACGCCAGCGGCGAACGCAGCAAGGCGGTGACCTTTGACGCAGCAACTCCTTGGGCGTTGCTTCTGGTCAAGGCGGAAACTCGGTCCTGCGCCCATCGCAGCAGCGCTCATGCACTCTTTTTCAGCACATTCCAGGCAGCGGAGGCGATTGATTTCGGAGAGAGTTGGGGCATCATTAGTGAAGAGCCTGAGAAGTTGGTGCATCGGGAACGCTCATGAGGGCGGCGAGGAGCGCCGCCGCGCAGGGAAGCGTTCAGCAGGGCCGCACACTATTGGCCATCACATACGAAAGACTGAAACGGAGGCAGATTTTCAATGAAGACACTGCTGGAGAAGACCCGTCGTATCAACCGCCTGCTGCAGAAGAGCGCCGGAACCCAGGTAAACTTTAACGAACTGGCCGGAGTACTGGCCGATCTCGTGGGCGCCGACGTTTACGTAGCCTCCCGGAAGGGGAAGATCCTCGGCCTGGGGCTCACGAGCGGAGACGTTGAGGCTTACCAGAACGCCACCTTCACCGAGGCGTACAACAGCTCGCTCATGAAGATTGATGACACCACGCCCAACAGCCAGCAGGAGAGCCTGACCGTGGTGCGCGAGGGCGCCGAGAGCGAGATGCGCGGCGGCCTGGTGACCATCGTTCCCATCAACGGCGGCGGCGAGCGGCTGGGCACGCTGGTCCTGGTCCGGGGCGAGAGCCTGGGCGACGAGGACCTCATTCTGGCCGAGCTGGCGGCCACCGTCGCCGGCGTGGAGATCCTCCGGGCCCATGCGGGCGAGCTGGAGGAGGAGGCCCGCAAGAAGGCTGCGGTGCAGATCGCCCTGGCCACGCTCTCGTACTCCGAGCTGGAGGCTGTGCAGCACATCTTCGACGAGCTGGACGGCAACGAGGGGCTCCTGGTCGCCTCGAAGATCGCCGACCGCGTCGGCATCACCCGCTCCGTCATCGTGAACGCCCTGCGCAAGTTCGAGTCGGCCGGCGTTATCGAGTCCCGGTCGCTGGGCATGAAGGGCACCCACATCAAGGTGTTGAACGACCGACTGATCGAAGAACTCCGCAAGCTGCGCTCCTAGGCGGTGCCAGAACCCCACGCCGCACGGCGTGGGGTTCTGGTCTGGTTCGAGCGCCTCCAGAAGGGAACCGCTGGGGAGAGAGCGAACTTTTTGCCTGAAAGATTAAGTCACATACACATCCTGCTGTGCAAGGTGGCTGCAGCCGGAAGGGGGGAGGCGCCATGATCAAGCTTCGGCGTTTCAGGGCGAAAGGTGGGGAATTCGTCGTCAACGCCGACCTCATCGAGACGGTGGAGGCGACCCCGGACACCGTGATCACGCTGACCACGGGTCACAAGGTGATCGTGGAGGAGTCTGTCGACGAGGTCATCCGGCGGGTGGTCGAGTTCCGGCGTGCCTGCCAGGCTCCGCTGCCGGTCTGTCGGGAACCCGTGGACTAGCCGTTCGAGTGCCATACTGCACGCCCGGGGGCCCCGCGTGTTCCCATAGAGGCCAAGGAGGATATGGTCCGTGCGACTGCCCGTAATCAACGAGCGAGTGACAATCTACGTACCACAAGGCATCTGGAAGGGCCGCTATCCGACGTACCTTGAGGCGGTTGACGAGCAGACGCTGCGCGTGGCGCACCCGATGTACCGCTCGGCGCTCCTGCCGGTGATGCCCGGCGATGAGGTGGTGGTCGAGTACCTCGAAGGCGGCGAACGGGTTGGCTTCGAGGCCACGGTCCTGGAACGGAGCAGCGGCGACATGCCGACGCTGGTCCTCACCCGGCCGGAGCCCGGGGCGATTCGCCGGCTGCAGCTGCGCAACTTCGTGCGGCTGGACGTGAGCCTGCCGGTGGATTACGCCCCGAGCGGCACGCGCCGGCCCGCGAGCGAGGGCGAAGGCGAGGCGGAACTGAAGTCCGGGCGGGTGGTCAACCTGAGCGGCGGTGGTGCGCAACTGCTCGTGGAGGAGGAGTTCCCGGTCGGCGCACGCCTGGACCTGGTGCTCCACCTGCCCGACCGGGTGATTCCCGCCGAGGCCGAGGTGGTGCGGCACATCACCGAACCGCACGCGCCGCCGCGGCTCGGAGTGCGCTTCACCGCCATCGAGGAGCGCGACCGGGAGCGGATTGTGCGGTACATCTTCGCAGAGCAGCGGCAACGGAGGAGGAAAGGCTTGTTGTAGTGAGGTCCTGGGGGTGGAGTAGGAGTGAGCGATCCGGGCGAGAACAGGGGGCAGGCTCCGCCCGCGCCGCGGGATGGTGAGGTGCTCCTGGTCATCTCTCCCGACGGCATGATGGTGACGGCGCGCACCGTGCCACCCGAGCCGGGCGGGAAGCCGGTCTCGGTTGAACAGGTCTTGCAGGCCCTGGCGGCGAAAGGCGTGGTCTTCGGCATTGACCAGGAGGCCGTCAGAGATCTGGTCCAGCGTGCGGAGCGGGGAGGGCGCGCCGAAGCCGTGGTAGCGCTGGGGAAGCGGCCTGTTGACGGCCAGGACGGCGCCATCATCCGGCACCCGGCCCTGCAGGGGCCGTCTGGTTCTCCGCGCCTGATGGAAGACGGGCGGGCGAACTTCTTTGACCTGAACATGGTGCGGAACGTGGCGAAGGACACGGTCCTGGCCCGGCGCCAGCCCCCCACCCAGGGGGAGCCGGGGTGCAACGTGTTCGGTCGCCCCGTTCCGGCGCGGCCGGGGAGGGACGTGCGGTTAGTGGCCGGCTCCGGGACCAGGCTGTCGCCCGACCGGCAGGCGGTAATCGCCCAGGTGGACGGCCACGCGGCCATCAACTCCAGGGGAGAGGTGACGGTCTCCCCCATCTACCGCGTCTCCGGTGATGTGGGCTACGGCACCGGCAACATCGACTTCGTGGGCACCGTGGTGATCTACGGGGATGTGACGCAGGGCTTCACCGTGAAGGCCGGCCAGAACGTGGAGGTGCACGGGGGCATCATGGGCGGCTGCGTGGAGGCCGCGGGGGATGTGCTGGTGCGCTACGGTATCGTCGGCGGCGGCCGGAGCCAGGTGAAGGCGGGGGGTACGGTGCGCTGCCGGTTCATCGAGGCGGCCGAGGTGGAGGCCGGCGGCGACGTCGTGGTGGCCGATGGCATCCTGAATGCCCGGGTGTCCGGGGACCGGGTGCTGGTGACCGGGGGGCGCGGCTCCATCGTCGGCGGTCGCGTGCGGGCGCTTCGGGAGATCAGCGCCAGGACGCTCGGCTCGGCCAGCGGAACGGTGACCGAACTGCAAGTGGGCGCTCCGCCCGCCGTGCGGGCCGAGCTGGAAGAGATCCGCGCCCGGCTGGCCCAGGTGGAGGAGCGGTTCGACGAGGCGGCCCGGAACGAGAAGTACCTGGAGCAGGCGGTGCGGGGGGCCTTCGACAGGTCGCGGGACCTTCTGGCGCGGAGCAAGCGGCTGACCGCCGCCCAGCGGGAACAGCTCGCGGCGAGGGCCGCCGCCCTGGAGGCCCAGATGGCGCCGGTGCCGGGGGCGTGCGTGAAGGCTTTCGACGTGGCCTACCCCGGGGTCCGGATCGCCATCGGCCCTCACCGGTACTCCGTTGTGGACATGTCGACCAACATCTGTTTCGTGCTGAATGAGGACGACGAGGTAACGCTGGTGCCCGCCTACTAGCGGGCCCGGCGCAGGCGTAAAGCGATGACGGGCAGACACCGGGATGCCGGATCTGTACTCGGGACGACGGACCGGCGCACCGGGAATTACAGACGGCAGGCGGCGGGAGGTGTCTGACGATGTCGGTGCGACCGATCGATTCGCTGACCATGCTGCCGCGCCTCACCGAGGCGGGGCGTGCGGTGCAGCAGGTCGAGCAGTACCCGCACGCGTTCCAGCAGGTGCTGGGAGCGCAGGTCCAGCAGGACGGCGAGCGCAGCCAGAAACAGGTGCGCCGGCGCACGGAAGCCGAGGGGCCGGTGGTAAACCCCGACGCCCGGCAGGGCGGCGCCGCGCAGACGGGACCGCGGCCCGGCGACGGGCGGAGGCGGCGGCAGGCGCCGGCATCCCGCCAGCAACCGGAGGACGGGTCCAGCCTCCTGGACGTGAAAGTCTGAAGCGCTGTCTGCCCGGCCCGGGTCCGGTGAACCACGGGCCCGGGCTTTTCGTTATCTATGGTTGCAAGACTGGTCCGAGGGGGCGGGGCAGGGTGGCCGGCTGGCTGTCAGAGGAGGAGCTGCTGGCGGAGGTGGGCCTCAGCGCCGCCGAACTGCGCTGGTTCCAGGCCCGGTTCGCGACGCAGATGCGCTGCCTGACCGTGCGCGGTCCCCGCGGGGAGGTTCGGTACGCGCCTGACGCTGTGCCGCTCCTGCGCAACCTCGCGGCGATGGTGGCCCAGGGTGCGACGCCCGAACAGATTCGCACGTGGTTTGGCTTCTAGCCACGAAAACTGTTTGCCAGGGTGCCCTGATTGTGCTAAGATAACCGTTGGTGTGTGACTACACACGTTCGCCGACCGTCGCGGCGATGCTGCCTCACGGCAGTTCCGGGGCGGGATGAAGCGGGCGGAGGTTCCAAAATCAGCGGAGGTGAGTCTCGCTCGTGTCTGTGATTTCCATGAAGCAGCTCCTCGAGGCGGGTGTCCACTTCGGCCACCAGACCCGCCGGTGGAACCCGAAGATGAAGGAGTACATCTTCACCGAACGGAACGGCATCTACATCATCGATCTCCAGAAGACCGTGCGCATGATGGAGGTGGCCTACGCCGCGGTTCGCCAGGTGGCGGCCGAGGGCGGCAGGATCCTCTTCATCGGCACGAAGAAGCAGGCGCAGGACGCCGTCCGGGAAGAGGCCGAGCGCTGCGGCATGTTCTACGTGAACCAGCGCTGGCTGGGCGGCATGCTGACCAACTTCGAGACGATCAAGAAGCGGGTGGCCCGCCTCGTCGAGCTCGAGGAGATCGAGTCGACCGAGTACTGGACGAAGCTCACCAAGAAGGAGCAGGCGCAGCTCTCGCACGAGCGGGAGAAGCTCGCCAAGTACCTGAGCGGGATCAAGGGCATGAACCGCCTGCCCGACATGGCCTTCGTGATCGACCCGCGCAAGGAGCGCATCGCGGTGGCCGAGCTCAGGAAGCTGAAGATTCCGATCGTCGCGATCGTCGACACCAACTGCGACCCGGACGAGATCGACTACGTGATCCCCGGCAACGACGATGCCATCCGGGCGGTCAAGCTCATCACCAGCAAGATCGCCGATGCCGTCATCGAGGGTCGGCAGGGGCTTGACGTATCCGCCACGGTCGAGGAGGAGGAAGAGCCGGCTACGGACGCCGAGCCGGTCGAGGAAATCGAGATCGGCGTGGAGGACGAGGCGGAGTAGCGGCGGTGGAGCATGAGCGGGGCGGACTCGAGGAAGCCTATCCCATGAGATGGGATTGACGCCTTGGTCGCCCCGCTTTTCTGCACGAATAGGGCCCCGTTCGCGGGACGGGGGGATGCCGGGGGAGTGCGTTGCTTCCCCCGGTCCACTGTGACCATGCATGCCAAAAACTGGTGATCCAGGTCTCACGAACTGGAATGCGAACCAACAGGGGGTAATTCGATCATGGCTGAGATTACCGCGAAGATGGTGGCTGAGCTCCGGGCCCGGACCGGCGCAGGCATGATGGACTGCAAGAAGGCGCTGATGGAGGCGGACGGCGATTTTGAGAAGGCGGTCGACATCCTGCGGGAGAAGGGCCTGGCCACCGCCGTGAAGAAGGCCGGTCGCGTGGCCGCCGATGGCCGCGTCCACGCCGTCGTCGCAGAGGGCGAGCGCCACGGCGCGCTGGTCGAGGTCAACTGCGAGACCGACTTCGTCGCCAGGGGCGAGCAGTTCATCAACCTGTGCCAGCAGGTGGCGGAGCTGGTGCTGAGCCGCAAGCTGAACAGCATGGAGGAGCTTCAGGAGGCCCTGGGCGACACGGTGAAGGAGGCCGTGGCCCGCATCGGCGAGAACATCCAGGTGCGCCGCTTCGCCCGGTATGAGGTCGCCGGGGCCGGTCGGGTGCACGCCTACATCCACGGCGAGGGCCGCGTGGGCGTCCTGCTGGAGGTGGAGGCCTCGAGCCAGGAGGTCGCCGACCGGCCGGAAGTGAAGGAGCTCTGCCACGAGCTCGCCCTGCAGATCGCCTCGATGAAGGCCCGCTACGTCCAGCCGGGCGATGTGCCGGCCAGCGAGATCGAGCACGAGCGGGAGATCCTGAAGGCCCAGGCCATCAACGAGGGCAAGAAGCCCGAGATCGCCGAGAAGATGGTGGCCGGCCGGCTGCAGAAGTTCTTCAAGGAAGTCTGCCTGCTGGAGCAGGAGTGGGTGAAGGACTCCAGCAAGACCGTCGGCGCCCTGGTGAAGGAAGTTGCCGCTCAGGTGGGCGGAGAGCTGAAGGTCAAGCAGTTCGCTCGCTTCGAGAAGGGCGAGGGCATCGAGAAGCGGCAGGACGACTTCGGCGAAGAGGTTATGCGGCAGGCTGGTCTGAAGTAGGCCTGTTCTCTGGGGGGCGGGAGGCACGTGACCTCCCGCCCCCACGAGCAGGAAAGGCGCTGGGGATCGCGGCAACTGCTGGAGGAAACGCTTTGAGCGACGTAGAAACCGTTAATGATCGGCCGTGTGCGGCCGACCACGGACTGGAGGCCTGAGGATGCAGACACCGAAGTACCGCAGGGTGGTGCTGAAGCTCAGCGGCGAGGCGCTGGCCGGGCAGAACGGGTTCGGGCTGGACCCGCAGGTCCTGATGGCGCTGGCGGAGCAGATCAAGACGGTCCACGCCATGGGCGTGCAGGTCGCCATTGTCGTGGGCGCGGGCAACTTCTGGAGGGGCCGCCAGGGGCAGCAGATGGGCATGGACCGGGCGTCGGCCGACTACATGGGTATGCTGGCGACGGTGATGAACGCCCTCGCCCTGCAGGATGCGATCGAGAAGCAGCAGGTGGACACGCGCGTCATGTCCGCCGTGGAGATGCGCCAGATCGCCGAGCCGTACATCCGCCGCAGGGCCATCCGGCACCTGGAGAAGGGGCGGGTGGTGATCTTCGCCGCCGGCACCGGCAACCCGTACTTCACCACCGATACCACCGCCGCCCTTCGGGCCGCTGAGATCGAGGCCGATGCGATCCTCATGGGCAAGCAAGGGGTGGAGGGGGTGTACGACTCTGATCCCCGCGTCAACAGGCATGCGGTCAAGTATGACGAAGTGACATACCAGGAAGTCTTGGCCAAGAACCTTCAGGTCATGGATGCGACGGCCACCGCGCTTTGTATGGACAACCAGCTGCCCATCGTCGTCTTCGATGTGATGGGGCCGAACCACATCGTGAAGGTCGTCCTCGGTGAGGACGTGGGTCAAACCTATGTCAGGGGGGTATAACCATGACGAAGGAGATCATCAAGGATGCCGAGGAACGCATGAAAAAGGCGGTTGAGCTCTTCCGTCAGGACCTGGCCGGCATGCGGGCGGGGCGGGCCACTCCGGCGCTGCTGGAGAAGGTGCGCGTCGAGGCCTACGGATCGCCGGTTCCGGTCAACAACGTGGCGACGATCGAAGTGCCCGATCCCCGCACACTGGTGATCAAGCCATGGGACCGCTCCCTGATCAAGGCCATCGAGCGGGCGATCAACGCCTCGGACCTGGGCCTCACCCCGGTCAACGACGGCGTGGTGATTCGCCTGAACGTCCCGCCCATGACCGAGGAGCGCCGCAAGGAGCTGGTCAAGGTCGTCCACAAGCGCACTGAGGAGCAGCGGGTGGCCATTCGCAACATCCGGCGCGACGCCAACGACCAGATCAAGAAGATGGAGAAGGACAAGGCCATCTCCGAGGACGAGTCCAGGCGGGCACAGGACGAGGTGCAGAAGCTGACGGACAGGTATATTAAGGAGAGCGAGCAGGTCATGGCCGCCAAAGAGAAGGAGATCATGGAGGTCTGACCGGTGGAAGGCGGTTCATGGCGGTGGGATCTCGTCGGCCTCCGCTGGACGGAGGCGGAGCCGATCCTGATTGCCCGCGGCCTCTCCTACACGTGGAAAATTACGGCGCCCCCCGGCCGCCCGGTGGGGATTGGTGAACTCCGGGTCGTTGCGCAGCGCGAGACGCCAGCGGGCCTGACCCTGGTGCTGGCGCACCGGGAGTACGCGCGCGGGGAACAGGCTCCAGGGCAGGGAGGTCGTGGAGGGGCGTGCTAGACGGTTTGAACAAGAACGCAGGGCAGGCGCGGGAGGCGTCCGCCAGTCTGGCCTCACACTCCAACGCGGGTGGGGCCCTACACGTCGCCATTATTATGGACGGTAACGGCCGGTGGGCGCTGCAGCGCGGCCTGCCCCGGACCGCGGGGCACCGCGCTGGGGTGGAGGCCCTGCGGGGGGTGGTGAAGGCCGCCCCCGAGCTGGGCATCAAGGTGCTCACATGCTACGCGTTCTCCACAGAGAACTGGAAGCGGCCCAAAGACGAGGTCGACACCCTGATGAACCTGCTCCTCGAGTACTGCAGGCTCGAGGCGACGACCCTCCACAAGAACGGGGTGCGCATCAACGCGATCGGCCGAATCCACGAACTGCCGCTGGCCCAGCAGCGGGAGATCGAGCGGGCGGTCAATCTCACGCGGGGCAACGATCGGCTCATCCTGAACCTGGCCGTGAACTACGGCGGCCAGGCCGAGCTGGTGGACGCCTTCCGCAGCCTGGCGGCGGAGGTCCAGGCCGGTCGGCTGGATCCTGCCCATATCGATGCGGCTGCGATCGCACGCCACCTGTACACAGCAGGATTGCCCGACCCCGACCTGGTGATTCGGACGGCGGGGGAGATGCGCCTTTCGAACTTCCTCCTCTGGCAGGCCGCCTATGCCGAAATCTGGGTTACGGACGTGTACTGGCCCGATTTCACCCGGGAGCATCTGGAACAGGCACTGCGCGACTATGCGCGGCGCGAGCGCCGGTTCGGCGCTGTCTAGGTTGCCTGGGCCCGGGATCGCCGCCGTCGGAGTAAAGCAGGTGACGCTGTGCTCGTTCGCATTCTGACGGGCCTTGTGGGTATACCGTTGTTCTTGGGCCTGCTGTATCTCGGGCAGTGGCCCCTCCTCGCGCTGGTCGCGGGGATGGGCCTTGTTGCCTTCTACGAGTATACGCGCCTCGGTCAGGCGATGGGTTTCAGGCCCTCCCTGGCCGTGGGCAGCCTGGCCGTGTTCGCCATCCTGCTCGCCGCGGGGCTGCTGCCGCCGACCGCCCCGCACCTCGGCGCGGCCGTGGCCCTGTCGGCGCTGGCGATCCTGACGTGGACGCTCGCCCGCCCGGTGGAGTATACCCCGGTCGATGCCCTGATCACCCTGGCGGGGGTGTTCTACGTGGGGATGCTGAGCCACCTCCTGCTCCTGAGGCGGCTCGGGGACGGAACCGGGTTCGACGCCGGGTTCGCATGGGTGGCCCTCGCGTTCTTCTGCACCTGGGGCGCCGACACCATGGCCTACTTCGTGGGCGTGCCGCTGGGGCGGCACAAGCTGGCGCCGAAGATCTCGCCGCAGAAGTCCGTGGAGGGGCTGCTGGGCGGCGTGGCCGGCGCCGCGGTGGTGGGCATGCTCTGGGGGCCGGTGGCGGGCATTGCACGCTGGCAGGGGCTCCTCCTGGGGGCGGCCATCGCGCTGATGGCCACGCTGGGCGACCTCACCGAGTCTGCCCTGAAGCGGGCCGCAGGAGTGAAAGACGCCGGGCACTTGCTGCCCGGCCACGGGGGCATTCTCGATCGGTTTGACAGTAGCCTGTTCGTGCTGCCGTTCGTCTATTATGTAGCGACTCTGATCTTCGGCCTCTCCTGAGCCGAAACAGGGCGGGAGGTTGAGCAGTGGATCGGGCCTGGCTCTTCTCGGTACTCGGACTTGTTGGTTTCCTTCTCCTCTCCTGGGCACTGCTCACGTACGGGCTGCCCCTGGTGATGCCCTTCGTGGTCGCACTGCTCATCGCGGAACTGATGGAACCCACCGTCCGGTGGCTGGTGCGCCGGGCCCGCATGCCGCGCACGCTGGCCGTGGCGGTGTCGCTGGTCGTGGTCATCGGCGTCCTGGTGGCCCTTTTCACCGTGGGCATCGCGTACCTCGTGGGCGAGATCCGCACGCTGATCAGCAATCTGCCCTATCTGTATGCGGCCGGGCTTGACTTCTCCGTCCAGCTGCTGGCGCAGCTGGAGGAGCTGGTCGGCAACCTGCCGGAGACGATGCAGGTGCAGATCAACGAAAACCTGGGCAAACTCCAGTCCACCCTGGTCGGCTACCTGGAGAGCCTGGCGAAGAACCTGGGGTTCGTCACCAGCGTTCCCGGCTTCCTTATTAACGTGGTGATCACGTTCGTCGCTACCTTCTTCATCGCGCGCGACCGGGAGGCCATCGGGAAGTTCCTCCTGTCGCTCTTCCCGGTCAAGTGGCGGGACCAGCTGCGGCAGGTGAAGACCAAGGTCTGGACCGACGCGATCGGCTGGGCGAAGGCACAGGTGCTGCTGATCTTGATGACGATGCTCGTCTCGATGCTTGGCCTTGCGATCATCGGGGCCAACTACGTGGCCCTGGCGGGCCTGGCCATCGGCATCCTCGACGTGCTGCCCATCGTCGGTCCCGGCGCCATCTATGTGCCCTGGGCGATCTATGCTGCCCTGACGGGCCGCTTCTGGTTCGGCGTCAAACTGCTTATTCTTTACGCCGCGGTGAGTGCGGCCCGGCAGGCGGCGGAGTCGAAGGTGGTGGGCGACCGCGTCGGCCTGCACCCCCTGGCGGTTCTGCTGTCGATCTACCTCGGCATCAAGTTTTTCGGTGCCCTCGGGGTGCTGTTCGGCCCGCTGATCACGATTCTGCTGAAGGCCATGATTACATCCGGCTTGCTGCCCATCTTCACCGACGATAGCCGCAAGATCTGAGCCCCTGTGTAATGAAGGAGTCTTGGTTCAATGAAGAACATCGCCATCATCGGCTCCACCGGTTCCATCGGCACCCAGGCCCTGGACGTGATCAACCACCTCCCGGGCCGCTTCCGCGTGGTGGCCCTGGCGGCCGGCCGTCAGGTGGAGGTGCTGGCCGAGCAGGCCCTGCGCCACCGCCCGCTGCTCCTCTCGGTGGCAGACGAGGCGCGTGCGGCAGAGCTGCGGCGGCTGCTGGCCCAGAGGGAAGACGGTTACCGGCCCGAGATCGTCTGGGGTGAGGACGGCCTGGAGCGGGTGGCGACGCACCCGGAGAGCGAGCTGGTGCTCACCGCGGTGGTGGGCGCCATCGGCGTCCGCCCGACCCTCGCCGCCATCGAGGCGGGCAAGGACATCGCACTGGCCAACAAGGAGACGCTGGTAGCCGCGGGCGAGCTGGTCATGGCCGCTGTCAGGCGGTGCGGGGTGCGCATCGTGCCGGTGGACTCGGAGCACTCCGCGATCTTCCAGTGCCTGGGCGGCTCGGACGCGGACCGGGTACGGCGGATCCTGCTCACTGCCTCCGGCGGCCCGTTCCGGGGGTGGAAGGACCTCTCCGGGGTAACGCCGGAGCAGGCGCTGCGCCACCCGCGCTGGTCGATGGGCGCCAAGGTGACCATCGACAGCGCCACGCTCATGAACAAGGCCCTGGAGATGATCGAGGCCCGCTGGCTGTTCGGCGTGCCCATGAGCAAGATCGAGGTCGTCGTCCATCCCCAGTCGATCCTGCACTCCGCCGTGGAGTTCTGCGACGGCAGCATCATCGCACAGCTGGGCCCCACCGACATGCGGCTGCCGATCCAGTACGCCCTCTGCTATCCCGAGCGGTGGGAAGGCTGCACGGCGCCCCTCGACCTGGCGGCGCTGGGCAGCCTCACCTTTGAGCGGCCCGACGAGGAGACGTTCCCGTCATTGCGTTACGCCCGTGAGGCCGTGGCGGCGGGCGGAACGATGCCGGCGGTGATGAACGCCGCCAACGAGGTAGCGGTGGGCCGTTTCCTGAAGGGGGAGATCCCCTTCACGGGCATCTTCGCCGTGGTGGCGGGCGTGATGGCGCGCCATGAGGTGGTGCCGCGGCCGGATCTGGATGCGATTCTGGCCGCAGACCGGTGGGCGCGGTCCGCAGCGCGTCAGCAGGTGGTGAGCGCGTGATCCCGGACGGGTGGCCGGCTGTGGCGGCCGGCCTGCCGGTGCCGGCACAATCGACCGTGACGGGCATGGGCGGTGGCCTGCGGGTGGCGAGCTTCGCGACGCTCGATTGAGCGGGACCCTGTCGTGTCAGTGGACCCCGGCTCTGCAGGCGCGGAACGTGGAGGACGGGCCGTTCCTTGCAGTGCGCCCCCCGGGTCGTTACAATGGGAGGGGCAGAACCGGCCGTGACAGACGCCGCCAACGGGGTGGCGGCGGCGTATTTGTGCAGACGAGCCGGAGCGCCTGAACAGGTGGTGAGCGTGTGACCCTGGGCAACTGGCTGTGGGCAATCCCGGTCTTCGGGTTGATGATCTTCATGCACGAGCTTGGGCACTTCGCAGTGGCCAAGTTCTTCGGCATCCGCGTGCGCGAGTTCGCACTGGGATTCGGCCCTAGCTTGCTCGGCTTCGACTGGGGCGAGACGCGGTACAGCCTGAGGGCCATCCCGCTGGGCGGATACGTCCGCATGGCGGGCATGGACCCGGGGGATACCGATGATCCCGACGGGTTCAACAACAAGCCGATCTATGCGCGTGCCCTCACGATCTTTGCCGGGCCCTTCATGAACTTCCTGCTGGCCTGCCTACTGTTCTCGACGCTGTTCTACGCGCAGGGCGTGCCGGTGGACGAGCCGGTCCTGGGCGAGGTCATGGTCGACTGCGAGGGCCACACCTGCCCGGCCGTGACCGCCGGGCTGCAGCCGGGCGACCGGGTGCTGACGATCAACGGCGAGCCCGTGAACTCCTGGACCGACATCCTGACCCTGGTGAGGGGCTCGGGCGGCGCGCCGGTGGAGATGCGCCTGGAGCGGAAGGGGCAGGAGTTCACCGCGGTCCTGACGCCGACGCTGGTGGAGGGGCGGTACATCATCGGCATCCAGCAGGCGACCCGGCCCGGGTCCTTCTGGAAGGCGCTGGCGCAGGGGCCTTCGCTGACCTACGAGTACTCGAAGGCCTGGGTGCTCGCGCTGGTGGACGCGCTGGTGGGCCGGCAGGAACTGCAGCTCACGGGGCCGGTGGGCATCACCCGTGAGATTGCCACGCAGGCCTCCGCGGGGCTGGACAACGTCCTCTGGCTGACGGCGTTCCTCTCGGTGAACCTCGGCCTGTTTAACCTGCTGCCGATCCCGGCGCTGGACGGTTCGCACCTGCTCTTCATGGCGGTGGAGGCCATCCGCGGGCGGAAGCTGGACCCGGAGCGGGTCAGCATGGTCCACTTCTTCGGGTTCCTGCTGCTGATGGGGCTCATCCTGGTGGTCACGTACGCGGACCTGAGGGCCATGATTCTGGGTCAGTGAGTCTTGGCGGCCGGCCCTGCGGCAACCGGGGCCGGCGCCTTGTACAGAGGGAGTAATGACAGGCGATGACGGAGCGGAGAAAGACACGGGCCGTGCGGGTAGGGCGTGTGCAGATCGGTGGCGGCGCCCCCATCTCCGTGCAGTCCATGACCAAGTGCGACACGCGCAACGTGCCTGAGGTGCTGCGGCAGATTCGGGAGCTTGAGGCCGCAGGCTGCGACATCGTGCGGGTGGCTGCCCCCACGATGGAGGCGGCGGAGTGCTTCAAGGAGATCCGCAAGGGGTGCAACATCCCGCTGGTGGCGGACGTCCACTTCGACTACCGGATCGCGCTGAAGGTGCTGGAGGCCGGCATCGACAAGCTGCGCATCAACCCCGGCAACATCGGCGCCCGCTGGAAGGTCGAGGAGGTCGTGAAGGCCTGCAAGGACCGGGGGGTGCCGATTCGCATCGGCGTCAACGCCGGTTCGCTGGAGCGCGAGATCCTCGAGAAGTACGGCTACCCCACGGCCGAGGGCATGGTGGAGTCGGCGCTCAAGCACGTGGCGATCCTGGAGGATCTGGACTTCCACGACATCGTCATCTCCATCAAGGCCTCCCGGGTGCCGATGATGATCGAGGCTTACCGGTTGCTGGCGGAGAAGGTGGACTACCCGCTGCACGTGGGCGTCACCGAGGCCGGCACGCCGTTCACCGGCACGATCAAGTCGGCGGTGGGCATCGGCACGATCCTGGCCGAGGGCATCGGCGACACGATCCGGGTCTCGCTCTCCACCGACTGCGTCGAGGAGGTGCGGGTGGGCTACGAGATCCTGAAGGCGCTGGGGCTCCGCACCCGGGGCGTGAACATCATCTCCTGCCCCTCCTGCGGCCGGGTGCAGATCGACCTGGTGAAGGTGGCCAACGAGGTGGAGCGGCGTCTGCAGCATATCGACGTGCCCCTCAACGTGGCCGTGATGGGCTGCGTGGTCAACGGCCCCGGCGAAGCGGCCGAGGCCGATGTGGCGCTCTTCGGCGGCAAGGGCGTGGGCATGCTCTACGTCGGTGGCGAGCAGGTACGCAAGACCACCGAAGAGGAGATGGTGGAGGCCCTGGTGGAACTGGTGGAGAAGAAGGCGGCCGAGATGAAGGCCGCGGGGCAGGTGCCCGGCGGCTACGGTCGGCACGAATCCCGGTAAGGAGGCAGCACGGTTCCGCTCGCGCTGCCCCGGTCACCGGCCGGGCAGGATCGCAAGGGAACAGCCAGTGAGGCGGCACGAGCGCGCCTCAGCCTCACTGGTCCGTAATCGGGAAGGCGCCCCCGCGACGGCTTTGCGCGTCGACGGGACGCGCCTTGTCGCGTATCCGGGACAGGTGATCCACCCTGTTACGGGGCGACGTCTTCGTCGACCACGAAGCCCTCCCGGATGTACCTCACCAGCTTGCGTGCCTCCCGCGGAACCCGCTACGCGGCCTCGGGGTGCTCCCACCAGCGATCGGGGTCGAAGCCCGGCAGAGCCACCGGGCCGGGGACCGCCCCTCGATCCACCGCGGCATGTATGTGCGCAGCGCCAGCAGCGACCGGCGCATGTGCCAGGGCAGGGTGACGGCGGGGCGGTTCTTCCAACGACGATTGCCAAGTGGCGATTGACAACCGCAGACTCAACTGGTAGTCTACCCCTAGCAAAAGGCGTTGAAGGGGAGCGCCCCGCAGGACCTGTCGCAGAGAGCCGGCCGCACCGGTGCGAGGTCGGCACAGCGTCGGCGAGGGCTACCCACCCTGGAGCCGCCGGCGACCGCCCCGAGGGGCCTGAGCCGCGCCGGGTTTCCCGCCGTTACCGGGGTTGGAGTGGGCCGGGACGTGCCCGGTCAATGAGGGTGGTACCACGGGAGCTAGGCCCCCGTCCCTTTCCGGGACGGGGGGCTTTTGATTTCCCCCGAACCGACTGCGCAGCCAGGCGCCGGTTCGGGGCACTGAAGGAGAGGTAGGGAATGAAAGAAGAGAAGGAGTTTGTCAAGGAGATCACGCCCCAGTCGGTGGACTTCTCCCGCTGGTACATCGACGTGATCCGGAAGGCCGACTTGATGGACTACACGCCGGTGCGTGGCTGCATCGTCTTCAAGCCCGACGGCTACGAACTCTGGGAACGCATCCAGGCCGGGCTCGACAAGCGGTTCAAGGAGACCGGTCACCGGAATGCGTACTTTCCGATGTTGATCCCCGAGTCCTTCTTCCAGAAGGAGAAGGAGCACGTGGAGGGGTTCAATCCCGAACTGCCCTGGGTGACGGAGGCCGGCGGCGAGAAGCTGGAGGAGCGGCTGGCCCTCCGGCCTACCTCCGAGACGATCATCGGCCACATGTACGCCCAGTGGATTCAGTCGTACCGCGACCTGCCGGTGCTGATCAACCAGTGGGCCAACGTCTTCCGCTGGGAGAAGCGCACCCTGCCGTTCCTGCGCACTTCCGAGTTCCTCTGGCAGGAGGGGCACACCGCCCACGCCACCGAGGAGGAGGCGCGGGAGGAGACCATGCGGATGCTGGAGGTCTACCGCGACTTCGTGGAGAGCGAGATGGCGATTCCCCTCTACGTGGGGCAGAAGACCCCGTCGGAGAAGTTCGCCGGGGCGGTGGACACCTATTCCATCGAGGCGATGATGAAGGACGGCAAGGCGCTGCAGGCCGGCACCTCGCACTACCTGGGCACGAACTTCGCCAAGGGGTTCGACATCAAGTTCCTGGACCGCGACAACCAGCTCAAGTACGTCCACACCACCTCGTGGGGCGTCTCCACCCGCCTCATCGGCGCGCTGATCATGGTGCACGGCGATGACCGGGGGCTGGCTCTGCCGCCGCGTCTGGCGCCGGTGCAGGTGATCATGATCCCCGTCGGCCCGCCCAAGTTCCGCGACAAGGTCATGGCCCGCTTCGACCCGCTCTTCGACGCTCTTCGGGCCGCCGGCGTGCGGGTGAAGTCCGACCTGCGGGAGGAGACGCCGGGCTGGAAGTTCAACGAGTGGGAGATGCGCGGCGTGCCCCTGCGGCTGGAGCTGGGCCCGCGGGACGTCGACAACAACCAGTGCGTGCTGGTACGGCGCGACACCGGCGAGAAGATCCCGGTGCCGCTGGACGAGGCGGTAGCGCGGGTGCAGTCGCTGCTGGAGGAGATCCAGCGCAACATGTTCGAGAAGGCCCGGGCCTTCCGCGATGCCAATTCACACCTGCATATCAACACGCTCGAGGAACTGAAGGCCCACATCGCCCGGTGCGAGGAGACCGGCGACATCACAGGCTTCGTGCTGGCCGGCTGGTGCGGCTCCGACGAGTGCGAGGCGAAGGTGAAGGAGGAGACCAAGTTCACCTCCCGGAACATCCCCTTCCACCCGCCGGTTCAGAAGCACGTCTGCATCACCTGCGGCGGCGAGGCGAAGTACACCGTCTGGTTCGCCCGGGCGTACTAAGAGGACTCCGGGCGGCAGCGCGGTGCCGGTGCCGCCCGGGACGGGACCCGAACGCAAAGCGACCTGGCTGCGGCCATTCCCGCAGCCAGGTCTTTTCGTACGCTTCGGTCTATCCGCACGAGACACGTGACGGTGCCGTCGGCTCACGCCCCCGTGAGCCAGCTTCGCCAGGAGTAGCCGATCACCACCCTGTACTCGCCCGGGGGTTCCGGCAGGCGGAACGACGGCTGCCTCCCCCAGAGCCACCCCCGGCGCACGACGTCGTCGTTTCCCTCCAGGGTGTAGGTGAGGCGGCCCCACGTGACGTCGGTGTGGTACGCCACCTGCACCAGGGCGCCCCGCCGCGCCCGCAGGGGATCGGTCACGCCCATGCCCTCCACGAGCCACCCACAGACATAGCCGAAGCCGGTGGTGTCGGGGCGGACCCCGTCGACCCAGACGTCGAACCGGGGCAGGTTGTCGCAGGAGATTCCGGGGCGGAGGAGCATGCCCCCGGTCAGCAGCACGGCCGCGGCGAGCAGTGCGATGGCGCGCCTGGCGCGGCGGGCCAGACTGGGCCGATCTGGGAGTCGACTCCGTGGGGTTACGGCATGGGCAACCTCCGCGAGAGAACGGTGAGCCAGAGGAGCAGTCCGGCGCCGAACACGAGCCCGGTGAGCAGGCTGCCCTCCGGCCCGTGGCTGGCGCCGGTGAGCCACCATGCGCCCACCGGCTTCAGGACGAACCAGCGGCCGACGGCGTTGCCGTACATGGGAAACCCCAGAAGCGTCCACTGCACCAGGTTCCAGCCGTAGTGGAAGCCCACGGCCGCACCGAGGCCGAGGCGGAGGTAGAAGAGGCAGGCCGACAGCGAGAAGAGCACGGAGTTGACGAATGTGAGGAACGTCTGGCCTCCGTTGGGGACGTGCAGCAGGTAGTCCACGGCCACCGAGAGCGCGACACCGGCGGCGACCGAGGTCCGCTGCGAGACCCAGCCCACCAGGAAGGAGCGGAAAAAGAGTTCTTCGAGCGTGACGATGCCCAGCATGAACAGCGGGTTGGTGAAGAGCAGGTGCCGGGGGTCCACGCCTCCGGGCACCGGTGCGGGGACGACGGCGCGCAGGCCGAGGAGCCCGGCCGCGACGGCCAGCATGGCCCCGCCACCGGTCAGCAGCCCCGCCAGGAAGCCACCTGCCTGTTGCATGGCCCACCTCCGCGAGGGTGCGCACCGCACGGGGCGGCACGCCGAATCGGGATGATCGCATTGATTAGACGCGCGATTACGACAGTCCTGCCCGCCGGACCGCTACACGCACAGCGGCGGCCGCAGCGACCGCAGTGCACGCCTGGCCGCGAAGTCCGCCAGCCAGGCCTGCGTGCCCGGGTCGGCGAAGAACGCCTCCGCCGCCGCCCGCCCGCGCGCGTACAGCTCCGCCTTACCCTCGGCGTCGATGTCGAACTGGGTGGTGCGGTACGGGGATGTATCGATGGAGATGGTGCGGACATACCACTGGTTCTCCAGGTCGCTCAGGTCACGGGCGCTGAGGATGGTGTTGACCATGGCCTGGACCAGTTCCAGCGGGGTGTCGGTCGGCTGCACCGCGTCGTCTCCGCCCCGCAGGCCGAAGCCGAAGGTGGGCAGGTGCGCCGGCCCTGCCATCGGCCGGAAGAGCCGCACGGGGAAGTTGGAGAGCAGCCCGCCGTCCACCAGAGTGGCCTTCACGCCGTTGGGGAGTTCCATCCGGTACGGCTGGAAGAAGAACGGGATGGCGGTGGAGGCCCGCACCGCGTCCGCCACCGGGAAGTCGTAGGGGTCGTCGAGCCCGTAGGGCGGCCGGGCCAGGTCGTGGGGGAAGACCAGCATGCGCCGGTGCGTGAGGTCGGTGGCCACGATCTGGCACGCCACCGGCAGATCGCGGAAGGTGGCGCGGCGACGGCCCAGCCGCTCGGCCAGAAGGTGGTCCACCTGGTCCAGCAGCGCCTCGCCCTTGAAGATCCCCTCGTGCAGCAGCAGATTGGCGACCTTCCAGCCCGAGGTGTCGCCGAAGCGGCGGAGGTCGAGTTCGTCGACAACCTGGCGCAGGGCCTCGGCCCGGTAACCCGCCGCCACGAGCGCTGCCACCAGCGCCCCGGCCGACGTGCCGGCCACCGCCCGCCAGCGCCACCCGAGCTCCTCCGCCACTGCCAGGGCGCCCACCAGGGCGATCCCCTTGACCCCGCCGCCCTGGAACACCGCTTGCGCCAGACGCACCATTCCATCCACCCCCGGCACCCGTCTCGGTTTCCTGGGCATTCTACGCCGGCTGTCGCGGCGGGTTGCTCCGTCCACCGCCTGAGCGCGGTCTGCCAACGCCTTTCGTCCGCTCTCACCGCCGGGGTTGCGAATGAGAATCAGTCTTGACACGCAGCGCCGAACTCACGCATAATTCTGGCCGAGGAGGAGTTTCCCGAAGGAAAAAGTCTTGGCCGAACGAAAAAGCGGGGGCGGCCAGCCCCTTCTTTGGAGGCCAAGAGTTGGCGCAGGCTAAAACTGTTGGCCAAACGACAAACCTGGGGGGAGGCAGTCTCTATGGGAGGGCGCCGAATGGTGGGGGTTCTCGCGAGTGCCTGCCTGCTGGCTGCGCTGGTGGCTGGCTGTGGCGGGCGGGGAACCGGAGCCGGGGACGGCCGGATTCCGGTGGTGACGACGACCGGCATGGTGGCGGACCTGGTGCGGAACGTCGGGGGTGAGCGGGTAGCGGTGACGGCCCTGATGGGGCCGGGCGTCGATCCGCACCTGTTCAAGGCGTCGGAGGGTGACATTGCCAGGCTGCAGCAGGCGCGGATCATCTTCTACAACGGGCTTCACCTGGAGGGCCGCATGGGCGACATCCTCGTGAAGATGGCCCGGGAGAAGCCGACGGTGGCCGTGGCGGAACGGATCGCGCCCGAACGCCTGCTGGTCACCGAGGACGGGGTGGAGGATCCGCACATCTGGTTCGACGTGTCGCTCTGGATGGAGGCGGTGGAGGTGGTGCGCGACCACCTGACGGAGCTGGACCTCGACGGGAGGGCCGTCTACGCGCAGAACGCCCAAGCCTACCGCGCCGAACTGGAAGAACTGCACACCTACGCCCGGGAGCAGCTGGCCACCATTCCGGCGGAGCGGCGGGTGCTGGTGACGGCCCATGACGCCTTCGGCTACTTCGGCCGGGCCTACGACGTGGAGGTGATGGGCCTGCAGGGCGTCTCCACCGCAGCCGAGTACGGCCTGGCCGACCTGCAGCGCCTGGTGGACGTGCTGGTGGCCCGCGGGATCAAGGCCGTCTTTGTCGAGTCCAGCGTGCCGCGCAGCTCGATCGAGGCGCTGGTGGAGGGCGCCGCGGCCCGGGGGCACACGGTAACCATCGGCGGGGAGCTGTTCTCCGATGCCCTGGGACCGGAGGGTACACCGGAGGGTACCTACGTGGGCATGGTCAGGCACAACGTCGACACCATCGTGGCGGCGCTGCGGTAGCCGCCCGGCGCCGGCGAGCGGAGGTGGTGCGTATGGCGGCGGAGAGCGAACTCGCACTGGTCGTCCGTGACCTCACCGTGGCCTACCAGCGGCGTCCGGTACTGAAGGACGTGAACCTCTCGCTGCCCGAGGGGCGGCTGATCGGCATCGTCGGCCCGAACGGGGCGGGCAAGTCCACCCTGATGAAGGTGGTGCTGGGCATGGTGCCGCGGCTTTCGGGTGAGGTCTGGGTCTGGGGGCGACCGCCCGCAGCGGCGCGCCAGGAGATCGGCTACGTGCCCCAGCGGACGGCGGTGGACTGGGACTTCCCCACCGACGTGCTCGACGTGGTCATGATGGGCCGGTACGGGACGCTGGGGCTGCTCCGGTGGCCGGGGGCCCGGGAGCGGGAACTGGCCATGGCCGCGCTGGAGCGGGTGGGCATGGCCGAGTATGCCCGCCGGCAGATCAGCCAGCTTTCGGGCGGGCAGCAGCAGCGGGTCTTCCTGGCCCGGGCCCTGGCGCAGGACGCGCGGCTTTACTTCATGGATGAGCCCTTCGCCGGGGTGGACGCGGCCACCGAGAGGGCCATCGTGAACTTGCTGCGCGGGCTGAAGGCCCGCGGCCGCACGGTGGTGGTGGTGCACCACGACCTGCAGACGGTGCGGGAGTACTTCGACTGGTTGGTGCTGCTGAACGTCCGGGTCATGGCCGCCGGTCCGGTGGAACGGGTCTTCACCGCGGAGAACCTGACCCGCACCTACGGCGGGCGGCTGGGCAGCCTGGCCCACGTGGCCGGTGCCTCGCCGGCGCCGCTTCGGACATCGGGAGGAGACTGAGCCGTGGACGCCAACACGCAGTGGGTGATGACGGGTACCGCGCTCCTGGGGGTGGCCGGGGGGGTACTCGGCTCCTTTGCCCTGCTCCGGCGCCGGGCGCTGGTGGGCGACGTGCTGGCGCACGCCGCACTGCCGGGCGTGGCAGGCGCCTTCCTGGCGACGGGTACCAAGGCGGTCGGACCGCTATTGGCGGGGGCGGCCATCGCGGCCGTGGCGGGTGTTCTGACCATGTCGGCCATCGCGCGGTTTTCCCGCCTGAAGGCAGATGCCGCGATGAGCCTGGTGCTCACGGTCTTCTTCGGCCTGGGCATCATGCTGCTGGGGGCGGCGCAGCGCTCGCCCGGCGGGAACCAGAGCGGGCTCGACAAGTTCCTCTTTGGTCAGGCGGCGGCGATCGTGGGGCGCGACGTGCGGGTGATCACGCTTGCGGCCGCCCTGCTCTGTCTTCTGGTCCTCCTGCTGTTCAAGGAGTTCAAACTGCTGGCCTTCGACCCGGAATTCGGCGTGGGGATTGGCCTGCCGATGGCCGCGGTGGAACTCGTGTTCAACCTGGCGGTCGTGCTGGCGGTGGTGATCGGGCTGGAGGCGGTGGGCGTGGTGCTGATGGCGGCGCTCCTGGTCACGCCGGCCGCGGCGGCCCGCTGCTGGACGGACCGGCTTCACCTCATGGTGCCCCTGTCCGGGCTGTTCGGGGCCCTCTCCGGCGCCCTGGGCACCGCCGTCTCCCTGGTGGGACCCCGGATGCCCACCGGCCCGCTGATCGTGCTGGCGGCCACCGGCATCTTCGTGGCATCGCTGCTGCTCGCGCCCCGGCGGGGGCTGCTTGCCCGGTCTCTGCGGAGCCTGCGCACCCGAAAGGCGGCGCAGCGGGAGCGTCTACTGGTGGCGCTGTATGACCTGGCCGAGGAGGCAGCGGGCGCCGGCAACGCCCCTGCGGTGACGGCCGAGGCGCTGGAGCGGCGGCGGGGAATCCCGGCACGCAGCGCGGGCCCACAGCTGGCGCGCCTCGCCAGGGAAGGGCTGGTGGATGAGGCGGGCGGAACCTGGAAACTGACGGGCCGGGGGCTCGCCGAGGCCTACCAGGCGGCCCGCAGCGAGCGACTCCATCTGGTCTACCTGATGCATCAGGCCGACCTGGACGGCGGGATGACGGACCAGGGCGTGCGGCCGGCATTTGCGCCGGAAATCGTGCCGCAGCTGGAGCAGTGGCTCCGGCAGCACGGGCTGGAGCCGCGGCTGCTGCCCGGGCACACCGCGGGGGAGGTGGGGTAGATGGGCGCACTGGCGCCGCTGGTGATCATCCTCGTGGGGGCGCAGGTGGCGGGGGCGTGCGCGCTGGTGGGCTCGTTTCTGCTGCTGCGGCGGATGACCATGCTGGGCGACGCCATCAGCCACGCGGTGCTGCCCGGCATTGCCGTGGCGTTCTTGCTCTCCGGCCGGCCGCAGTCGCCGTGGGCGCTGCTGGGGGCGGCGGCCTTCGGGCTCCTGTGTGCCTATCTGGTGCAGGCCCTGCAGCGGGCCGGGGTGCGGGAGGACGCCGGTAACGGCGTCGCCTTCACCGGGCTCTTCGCCCTGGGCGTGCTCCTGATCTCGGCCTTCGCGGACCATGTGCACCTGGACCTCGACCACGTGCTCTACGGGGAGATCGCATATGCGCCCTGGGACCTGTGGCTGGTAGGCGAGCGCAGCCTCGGCCCCCGGGCGCTCTGGACCACGGGCGGTATCTTTCTGCTGGATCTGGCGGCCGTCCTCTTGTTCTACAAGGAACTGAAGTTCTGCGCCTTCGACCCGGAGACGGCGGAAGCGGCGGGCATCAACGTCAGAGCCTTTCACTACCTGCTGATGACGCTGGTATCGGTGTCGGCCGTGGCGGCTTTTGATGCCGTCGGGGCCATTCTGGCGGTGGCCATGCTGGTGGTGCCGTCCGCCACGGCCTACCTGCTGACCGACCGGCTCTCCGTCATGCTGGGGCTTGCCGTGGGGCTGGGGGCCCTCGCCAGCGCCCTGGGATACCTCCTTTCCCGGGCTACCGACACGTCTGTGGCCGCAGCCATGGCAGTGTCCGCGGGCGGGCTGTTCGCACTGGCTTTCTTCCTGGCCCCCCGGCACGGGCTGGTGGCGCGGTGGCGCAGGCGACGGTCGGACGGCTGAAGCGGCCAGAACTGGGGAAGTCTAGCAAGGGGGAACTTCGGAGGGAGGAAAAAGGGCGGGACGTACGGAATACACTACCGAGACAGGCCAGGCGGGTGCGGCCTGCTCGCCCGGGGATCGGGCCGGTGCAATCGGAGGTAACGTTTTGATGAGAGTGGCTGCGGTCATCCCCGCGTTTAACGAGGAAGAGACCATTGCCGATGTTGTTTCTGTTTGTGTAAGGGTACCGGAGATCGAGGAGACCATCGTCGTGGACGACGGTTCCACGGATGAGACGGCTGCAAGAGCGAAGGCGGCAGGGGCCAGGGTGATCTCGCATGCGGAAAACCGGGGGAAGGCTGCGGCGATGAAGACGGGTTTCGAGGCCACGACCGCCCCGGTTCTGCTTTTTCTCGACGCGGACCTGATCGGCCTCCAGCCCGACCACCTGCAGGACCTGCTGCGCCCGGTGCTCGCCGGGGAGGCCGACATGACCGTCGGCGTGTTCGGCGACGGCCGCGTGGCCACCGACCTGGCGCAGATGGTGGCGCCCTACCTGTCGGGGCAGCGGGCGATTGTCCGCAGCGTTCTGGCCG
Organism: Symbiobacterium sp.; assembly: GCF_040797425.1. NCBI lineage: Bacteria > Bacillati > Bacillota > Clostridia > Eubacteriales > Symbiobacteriaceae > Symbiobacterium > Symbiobacterium sp. The sequence continues at coordinate 38,221 of NZ_JBFNEH010000005.1, forward strand.
GCATGTTCCAGCAGGAACCCGACGCGGAGCAGGTTCGGTTCGGCATCGAGGTCGCAATCACCAAGTACGTGCGGAGCCACGGCTGCCGGGTCGTGGAGGTGGTTCTGGAAGAGATGACCCACCGCATGAAGGAAGAGAAGTTCGGCCTGATGAAGGGTGCAGCGGCACGCCTGAAGATGTACTACGAAATATTAAAATATGTACAGAAGGGATAGTATAGATTGCTAGAGTATTTGCAGGCGAACTTCTACTCGTTCGCACAAGAACTCTGGGAGAATCTCGTCCCGCTGTTCGTGGCTGCGCTGGCCGGCGGCGTGGTGGGCCTGGAGCGCGAGGCCACCAACCGGCCGGCGGGCCTGCGCACGCACGTCCTGGTGTGCGTGGGCTCGGCCCTGATTATGAAGGTCTCGATCGGCATGTACCAGTTGGTGCTCGCCACGGGAGTCGGCAACGCTGACCCGGGGCGCATCGCCGCGCAGGTTGTGAGCGGCATCGGCTTCCTCGGCGCCGGCACGATCATGCGCGAGGGCGCCAACATCCGGGGCCTGACGACCGCCGCCTCGCTCTGGGTGGTCTCGGCCATGGGCCTGGCGGTGGGGGCGGGCCTGTACCTGGAGACCTTCGTCGCCGTGGTGCTGGTGCTGCTCACCCTGAAGACCCTCTCCCAGGTGGAGCGCCGGTTCATCTCGCGCGGCGGCTACCACTCGCTGGTGGTCCACGTCACCGACACCCCGGGCAAGCTGGGCGAACTGGCCTCCATCTGCGGGCGGTGGGGCTGCACCATCAACAACGTCGCCATGCGGGCAGGTCCCCTGCCCGGGACGATCGAGATCACCTTCGCGGTCAAGCCGACGGGCCGCGGGGGCATCGACATGTCGGGTTTGATCGGCGACCTCATGGCGACGGAAGGGGTCATCGCCGTCACCGAAGAAGATTAAAGGAGATCGGTGCGGGCGCGCGGGCCCAGGCCCTCGCGCTCGCGTTCCTTGCAGCCGCCGCGCCCGCTCGCCGGGCCGCGGCGGAACGATTTCCAGGCTTGGGGTGAGCCATTCTGATGTCACCGCAGTCCGACTGGCTCTCGCTGGTCGATGTGGCCCAGCTGCCCCCGGAGGCGCAGGCGTTCCTGGGTGCGGCGAAGGTGGTGCGCGTGGATGTGCGCCTGCGCGCCCGAACCGTCGCGCTCCATCTGGAGAGCCCGGTGCGGCTTCCGCTGGAGCAGCGCGAAGGCGTGGCATCCGCCATCGCCGCGGGATGCTTCGGCGACCTGGCCGCGTCGGTTACCGTGGTACCGGTACGGGTGGCCGACCCGCAGGCGGACCCCGCCCAGCGCCTGGATGAGGCCTGGCCGGACATCCTGGTGCAGCTGAAAGCGGCGCTTCCGCTGGTCAACGGCATTCTCGACAAGGCCGAGCGGCGGGTGGAGGGCGCCTGGCTGGTGCTGGAACTGCCCACCGCCGCCCAGGCCGAGGTGGTGGAGCGGCGCGGCGTGGTGCCCGTGCTGGAGCGGCTGGTGCGGCAGGAGACCGGCTGCGGCCTGCAGGTGCGGGTGACGGCCCGTCCTGCGCCCAGGCCGGCGGCTCCCCCGGTCCCCGCGGAGCCGGAGGATCCCTTCGCCGACCGGGAAGAGGAGGAGGTGCCGCCGCCGCCCGAGCCGATCCCGGCCGACGACCTGGCGGAGGCCTACCTGGAACAGTGGATGCAGCGCCAGTCCGCCTTCGGCAAAAAAGAGGCGAAGAGCGCCCCGCCGCCATCCGAGGGGGTCATCAAGGGCCGCGCCATCCCGGACGATGCGCCCGTACGGCGGATTGCCACCATCACCGAGGAGGAGAACCGGGTGGTGATCGAGGGCGAGGTGGTGGGCCTGGACAGCCGCGACCTGAAGAGCGGCCGCCAGCTCATCTCCTTCGGCGTCTGCGACCTTCTGCGCGCCGAGCACCCTGGCGACCTGGGCGACACACTTCCCGTCAAGCTCTTCCGCGACCCCCAGAAGGACCCGGACTACCTGGCGGTGCTGAAGAACGGCGCCTGGGTGAAGGTGCGGGGGAACGTGCAGGTGGACAAGTTCTCCGGCGACCTGACCCTGCTGGCCGACGACGTGATGGTGGGCCAGAGGCCGAGCCGGCAGGATGGGTATGAGGGCCCGCTGAAGCGGGTGGAACTGCATGCGCACACCACGATGTCGGCGATGGACGCCCTGATTGACCCGGCCGACCTGGTGAGAACCGCCGTGAAGTGGGGCCACAAGGCGGTGGCCATCACGGACCACGGCGTGGTCCAGGCCTTCCCCGCCGCCAGCCACGTGAAGGTTCCCGACGACTTCAAGGTGATCTACGGCTGTGAGCTCTTCCTGGTGGACGACGGGGCGCCGGTGGTGCTCCGGCCGCCGGAGAACGTGCGCCTGGCCGACGCCGAGTTCGTGGTGCTGGACATCGAGACCACCGGCTTCTCCCCCATCGGCGACGACATCATCGAGCTGGGCGCGGTGCGGTACCGAAACGGCGAGATCGGCGAGTCGTTCCAGCGCTTCGTGCGCCCGTCGAAGCCGATTCCCGAAGACGTGCAGAAGCTGACCCACATCACCAACGAGATGGTGGCCGACGCACCCGAGCCTGAGGTGGCCCTGCGGGAGTTCTTCGACTTCGTCGGCGACGCCATCATCGTGGCCCACAACGCCCAGTTCGACTACTCCTTCCTGCGCTACCACCGGCAGAAGCACCTGGGCGAGCCCTTCGAGAACCCGGTGCTCGACACCCTGACCCTGGCCCGGGCGGTGCTGCCCCACATGCGGAGCCACAGCCTGGCCGCGCTCACGAAGGAGTTGAACGTGGAGCTTGTCGACCACCACCGGGCCGATGCCGACGCGCGGACGGCCGCCATGGTGCTGGCCAAGCTGCTGGAGCTGGCGGCAGAGCGGGCGGAGGGCGTCGAAAGCGTCGCCGACCTCAACCGCCTCACGCGCACCATCAACGCCGAGCAGCTCCGGGCGCACCACGCCACCTGCCTGGTGAAGTCGCAGGTGGGCATGAAGAACCTGTACAAGCTCATCAGCCTTTCCCACATCGAGTACTTCAACCGCACGCCCCGCGTGCCGCGGACCGAGCTGGAGAAGCACCGGGAGGGGCTTCTCATCGGCTCGTCCACCTACGGGGGCCACCTCTTCGATGCCCTGCTGCGCGGCGTGCCGGAGCCGGAACTGGAGCAGCTGGCCAGCTGGTACGACTACCTGGAAATCCTGCCCCGCGACTGCCTCGCCTTCCTGCTGGAGCAGGGCCAGGTGAACTCCGAGGAGCAGCTGCTCTCGCTCAACCGGCGCATCTACGAGCTGGGCAAGCGGCTGGGCAAGCCGGTTGTGGCCGTTTCCGACGCGCACTTCCTGGACCCGCACCAGCAGATCTTCCGCCGCATCCTGAAGCACGGCATCGGCTTCCGGGATGAGTACGACGGCCCGTTCTACCTGCGCACCACCCAGGAGATGCTCGACGAGTTCGCCTACCTGGGCGAGGAGGCGGCCTACGAGGTGGTGGTGGCGAACCCCAACGCCATCGCCGAGCAGATCGAAAAGGTGAAGGTGGTGCCGGACAAGCTCTACCCGCCCAAGCTGGAGGGCTCCGAGGAGGAGACCCGGCGGCTCTCGTGGGAGAAGGTGAAGCGGGTCTACGGCGACCCGGTGCCCGAGAAGATCGCACAGCGGCTGGAGAAGGAGCTGAATGCGATCATCGGCAACGGCTTCGCCGTGTCGTACTACATCTCGCACCTCCTGGTGAAGAAGTCCAACGAGCTGGGCTACCTGGTGGGCTCCCGCGGTTCCGTGGGCTCCTCCTTTGTCGCCTGGGCCATGGACATCACCGAGGTGAACGCCCTGCCGCCGCACTACATCTGCCCCTCCTGCAAGTACCTGGAGTGGCATGACGACGGCAAGACCGGGTCGGGCTTCGACCTGCCCCGGAAGAAGTGCCCTCGCTGCGGCACCGAACTGGACCGCGACGGCCAGGACATCCCATTCGAGACCTTCCTGGGCTTCAAGGGCGACAAGGTGCCCGATATCGACCTGAACTTCTCGGGCGAGGTGCAGAACCGCATCCAGAAGTACTCCGAGGAGCTGCTGGGCGGCGAGAAGTACGTCTTCAAGGCCGGCACGGTGGGCACCATCGCGGAGAAGACGGCCTACGGCATGGTGCGGGCCTGGCTGGAGGAGAACAAGATCGCCGGCGTCCGCGAGGCGCACATCGGCTACCTCGCCCAGGGCGTGGCCGGCGTGAAGCGCACCACCGGCCAGCATCCGGGCGGCATGGTGGTCTGCCCCGTGGGCATGGAGATCGAGGAAGTCACGCCGGTGCAGTACCCGGCCGACGACCGCAGCTCCGGCGTGAAGACGACGCACTTCGATTACCACTCCTTCGAGCAGGCCCTCATGAAGCTCGACATCCTCGGCCACGATGACCCGACGATGCTGAAGGTGCTCCAGGACCTCTACCGGCAGAAGACGGGCAACCCCGACTTCGACATCCGCAAGGTGCCGGTAGACGACCCGGACGTGCTGGCGCTCTTCCGGCCCGGCGGCAACCGGGTGCTGGGCATCGAGGACGGGAAGCTTCAGTTCGACCTGGGCACCATCGTGCTGCCCGAAATGGGCACGCGGTTCGTCCGGCAGATGCTCATGGAGACCAGCCCCCGCAACTTCTCCGACCTGGTGCGCATCTCGGGCCTCTCCCACGGCACCGACGTGTGGACCAACAACGCCCAGGAACTGGTGAAGAAGGGGATCCCGTTCCAGGACGTGATTGGCTGCCGCGACGATATCATGGTGCAGCTGATCTACTGGGGCGTCGAGCCGGCCACCGCCTTCAAGATCATGGAGTCGGTGCGCAAGGGCCGCGGCCTCACCCCCGAGATGGAAGAGACGATGCGATCCTGCCACGTGCCCGACTGGTACATCTGGTCGTGCAAGCAGATCAAGTACATGTTCCCGAAGGCGCACGCCGCGGCGTACGTCCTCTCCTGCCTGCGCATCGCCTGGTTCAAGGTGCACGAGCCGACGCTCTTCTACGCCGCCTATCTCACGGTGCGGGCGGGCTCGGTGGACGCGAACCTGCTGGTGCAGGGCCCCGAGGCGGTGCGGCGGTACGTGCAGGAGATCGAGGCCAAGGGCCGCGACGCCACGCCCAAGGAGAAGGACTCCCTCACCGAGTACGAACTGGTGGAGGAGGCGTTCCTGCGGGGCATCCGCTTCGCCCCGGTGGACCTGTACCGGTCCGACGCCACCAGGTATCAGATCGTCGGGGACAAGCTTCTGCTCTGCCCCTTCAACTCGCTGGCCGGCCTGGGCGACAGCGCCGCACAGGCGATCGTGGAGGCCCGGGCGCAGGGGGAGTTCCACTCGAAGGAAGACCTGAAGAACCGGGCGCGGCTGAACAAGGCCGTGATGGAACTGCTGGAGAACCACGGGTGTCTGAAGGGGCTGCCGGAGGGCAACCAGCTGGTGTTCGCGTTCTGAGTGCGAAGGGGGAGGATGGGCCGGGACCCATCCTCCCCTGGATGATCTGCTGCCGGCACCGCATCAGGCAGCGGTCAGCCGGCGGAACCGCACGGCCAGCAGCTTCGCGGCCGCCGGCAGGGCAACGCGCCAGACCGCGGTGGAGATCAGCCCCGCGGGGTGCAGGTGGTCGAGCGTGACGAAACAGATGATACCGCCCACGAGTGAGCACGCGGCGTTGAAGTGCAGGTGGCGCCGCGGGGGCTGACGGAGCATGGGGCCGGGCATGCACGACCAATCCCCCCCTTTGCCATTTGAACGATAAGCAAAAATCACACCCCTCGTAAGTCGGGGGGAGCAGTGAGATCACAGCTCAGACCGCTACGGCAGGAGGTCCACCATGCAGATCCAACCCCTCCCCTACGATGCGATCGCACTCGAGAGATTCAAGAACGAAGGACCCTTCATCTGGCTCTGGGAGCCCGAACGGACCGAGGCCGTGCTGGGCGCCGGCACCCCGGAGACCGACGTTGACCTCGCCCTCTGCGCGGCCGCCGGCGTGCCCGTCTACCGCCGTCGGGGCGGGGGCGGGGCCGTGGTGCTCACGCCGGGCTGCATGATCATCACCGCCGCCTACGACGCCCGCCGCAAGGCGTTCGCCACGCAGTGGGTCGGCCCCATCGCCGACGCCATCGCACGGGCCCTGCGGGGCCTGGGACTGGAGGACGTGCAGGTGCGGGGGATGGGCGACGTGGCCATCGGCGACCTGAAGGTGCTGGGCTCCAGCCTCTACGCGAACCGGGAGGTGGCCCTTTACCAGGGCTCGCTGCTGGTGGACCCGGACCTGGAGACCATCGCCGCCCTGCTGCCGCACCCGTCCCGGGAGCCCGACTACCGTCGGGGGCGGGGGCACCATGCCTTCCTCACCTCGCTGGTCCGTGCCGGGTACCGGGGCGGGTGGCATGCCCTGGCGGAGGCGCTGGAGGCGGAACTGCGCCGGGTGTAGCCCGCAGGATTGCGCCAGTGTCCGGAAACAGGTAGTATGTCAATAGCGTTGCATATTTCCCCGCTGCTCGGGCGAGTGGGCAGCGGGGCGGTTTTGGTGGGGGTATCGGCTTGCGCTACCGGCTGGTCGCCCTCGATGTGGACGGCACGTTGTTCTGCAAACGTCACCAGGTCTCCCCGCGCACCCGGGCGGCTCTGGCAGCGGTGCGCGACCGCGGCATGATCACCGTCATCGCCACCGGCCGCACGCCCCAGTCGGCCCTGGAGATCAGCCGCCAAGTCGGCGGCGGGCCGGTCATCTGCTGCAACGGCGCCGCGGTCCTCGACGAGGCGGGGGCGTACCTGGACTTCCGTGCGGTGCCCGGCGAGGCCGTGGCGCACACGATCGCCGTCGCGCGCCGCTTCGGCGCCCTCGTGCACTGCTACACCCCGGACGGGAAGGTGCTGGACCAGCCCCTGGCCCACGCCCTTAACACGTACCAGTGGCTCCGTCTCGGCGAGACGCCGCTCCGGTCCGCGCTGGGCGTCATCCGCATGTGGAAAGCGAACCGCACCCAGCTGGTGCGGCGGCTGGACCGGTGGGCGCTGTCGGCGGACCGTCCGCCCGTGCTGAAGCTGATGCTCCTGGGCGAGCCCGCCGGGCTTCCCGTCCTGGCGGAGGAGATTCGCCGGGAGGTGCCGGGCGTTACGGTCACGTCGTCGGGCAAGGGCAACCTGGAGATCAACGCCGCCGGCGTCTCCAAGGCCACGGGCCTGGCCGCGCTGGGGGAGAAGCTGGGGATTCCCCGTGAGGAGATGATCGCCTTCGGCGATTCGGATAATGATGTGGACATGCTACGGTACGTCGGGCTGGGAGTGGCCATGGGCAACGCGGCCGCACACGTGAAGGCCGCGGCAGACCGCGTGGCGCCCTGCTGTGAGGAGGACGGCGTCGCGTGCGTCCTCGAGGAGGTGTGCGGACGATGAAAGCACTGGAGGCCGTGACCCAGTTGGCGATGGGACTCTGGGTAGGCGCGGCGGCGGGCTTCGTCCTGAGCGCGCCGAAGATCTTCGCCGCATTCGGCCCCGACCGCCAGGCGGCCGGCGACCTGGCCGGCGACATGATCTACCTGCTGAACAACGCCGGCCTGCTGCTGGGGCTGGTCGCGCTGCTGGCGCTGCTGCCCCGCCTGCGCAGCGGCGTGAACAAGGCCCGCCTGGTGCTGCTCCTCGGCTGCCTCGGCGTGGGTCTCACCACTTGGCTCTATATCTTCCCGCAGATGGAGCGGGCGGAGCCGCCCGAGCCGATTCAGAACTACGCCGAGACCGATCCGGTGCGCGTGGAGTACAACCGCTGGCACACCCTCTCGGAGCGGGTGGCTGCCGCCGGCATGCTGATGGGCACGGGCGTGATCGTGCTGGGGCCCTTTGCGGAGGAAAAAGGGAGGCGGCGGTGATGGACTGGGAGGCGCGGGTGCTCGAGGCCCTGAGGAACTCACGGCCGCATTGGGACGCGCCGCCGGACTGGCGGGCCGTGCTCGCCCTCTACGGGGGGCTCGGTCCGGCGGAGGCGGCAGCGCTGGACCGCACCCTCCTTACCATGATCGACCTGGGTTATCGGAACCCCCACGCCGAGCGTGAGCTCCAACCCTTCGAGGGGGTGGAGGTGAGCCTGCCGGCGGGGATGGCCCCGGAGGATCTGCTCTGCATCGAGGCCGCTGTGCTGGTGGCCGCTCACCGTGGGCTGAGCGATGCCTACTTCCCCTTTGCACGGCTGATGAGCCTGCCCACCTGGCACGTGGTGCGGAGCCGCCTCACCTGGCTGGATCGGGAGGCGCTCACCGTGCAGCGGCAGCTGGCGCTCACCCGGGCGGGCCGCAGCCTCGGGGCGCTGCTCGGCCTGGCGGTGGGCGACGCCCTGGGCTGCACGGTGGAGTTCATGGACCGCGCCGCGATCCGGCGCCGCTTTCCGGATGGGCACCGGGAGATCCTGGGCGGCGGGCCTTTCGGCATTCCGGCGGGCGGCTGGACCGACGACACCGACATGGCCGTGGCCGTGGGGCGGGGGATTCTCGAGTCGCCTGCCGACCCGGTGGACGCCGTGGGGCGCCACTTTGTGGCGTGGCTGAAGTCGAACCCGCCCGACGTGGGCAACACGTGCCGGACGGCCATCGCCGCGTACATGCGGCTGGGCTCCTGGGAACTGGCCAGCGCCCACGTGGCGGCGGAGCTGGGCAAGTGGGCTGCCGGGAACGGTGCCCTCATGCGCACGCTGCCGGCTGCCCTGGCCTATGGGTGCGATCCGGCGCAGGCCATTCGCATCGGTCGGATGACGCACCCGCACCCCGAGTCAGACGCGGCCATCGCCATCTACCACCGCACGGTGGACGCACTGCTGGAGGGCGCCGGGGCGGAGGAGGCGCTGGCGGCGGGGCTGTCGCCCCTGCCCGGGGCCGAACCTCCCGTTGCGAAGGCCATCGGCGACCTGGCCCGTCGCCTGGCCGGGGTGAAGGACCGGCCGGCCGAGCAGATCCGGGCAGGCGGCTATGTGGTGGAGACGCTGGAGGCCGCACTCTGGGCCTTCCTGCGCAGCCAGTCGCTGGAGGAGTGCATCACGGCAGCGGTGAATCTAGGAGAGGATGCCGATACGGTCGGCGCCGTGGCGGGGGGACTCGCCGGTGCGGCCTATGGGCCGGCGGCGGTGCCCCGCCGCTGGAGCCAGCGCCTCAGAGACCGCGCGGTGCTCGACGAACTGGCGGAAGGGCTGTACGGCGTGTTCCGGAGCCTCACAATCGGAAACTAACAACGGAGGTGGAGCGGCGGCGCCGGTGTGCGGGGCCGCCGCGGCGGATGACAGCAGAGACGAAGAATGCGAAGGCGGCGACCCAGTTTGGCCTGACCCTGGTCCAGAAGATCCTGTACGGCTTGATCCTGGTGGCGGCCACCATCGTCGTCGTTCCGCTCAGCCCGGTCTTTTCCGGCCCCGTGGGGACGGTGATCTTCGTGCTTTACGGCATCTTCATCGGCGTCCTGGCCTGGTACGTCTCCACGGCATGGGGTTTCAGCCTGGAGGTCCGCAAGAGCGAGATGGTGGTGCGGGATACCCGCGGGACCACTGTCATCCCTCTGGACAAGGTGGGCATGCTGGTGCGCGGCGGGCGCAATCCGCTCTTCCCGGCGATCTGGGTGGTGCTGCGCGGCGTCGATGTGGGCCGCGCACTGCCCGAGAAAGGCGTGAACCCGCGCACGCAGGAGCTGCTGACGCAGTTTCAGAAGCGCAACCCGGGCAAGAAGCTCACGTTCGTGCCCATCCCGGCCATCTGCCTGCGCTCGGTGGGCGGGTTCGTGGGCGAACTGAAGGAGCGGATTCCCCCGCTCACCGTCGATGAGCGACTTGGCGGAAAGTAGGACCGCTCGCTATTGCCACGGCCGGGAAACTATGCTATCATGAGAACTGAGGTAGCCGTCCTGAGTGTTAAGGAGTGGGTGTTAACCCACTCTTTTCAACGTCCGAGGTTTCCTCGTTGGGGACTGTCGGGAGCCGGTGAGAACCGGCTCATTTGGTGCCCGGAAACGGGAAAGAGTAGTGCTGTAGGTCCTGTCTCCAAGTCGGCTGCCTGCTTGAGTGTGCGATCGGAGGTCTGGTCCTGTTTGGCGAAGAGCGGGAAACGTCTCGAAGAGTTGGTGGAGGAGGTCGCAGCGCCCCACGCTGCGGCCCTGGGGTTGGAACTGGTAGGCGTGGAACTGGTCAAGGAAGGTGCCAACCGCTATCTCCGGGTGTATATCGACAAGGAGGGCGGTGTGGGGTTCGACGATTGCGAGGCGTTGAGCCGTGTGGTTGACGCCCGGCTCGACGAACTGTTGCCCAATCCGCCGTACGAGTTCTTCGAGGTCTCTTCGCCCGGGCTGGAGCGGCCCTTAAAGCGCGAGGCAGACTTCGCCCGTTTCGCGGGGCGCAAGGTGATGGTCACCACCTACGCCCCCGTGGACGGGCAGAAGTCGTTTGTGGGTGAACTGCTCGGACTGGTGGATGGTCGTATCATGCTGAGGCTCACCGAGGGGAAGTCGCAGGGCCAGACGATCGCCCTCGACCGCAAGCAGGTTGCGAGCGCTCGGCTTTACGTTGATTTTTAGGCGTGCGGAAGGGGTTTGAGTATGAAAGCCGAGATTCTCGAAGCGCTGGATGACCTGGTGCGAGAGAAGGGCATCGCGCGGGAGGTCCTGATCGAGGCGATCGAGGCGGCGCTGATTTCGGCGTATCGCCGGAACTTCGGCATCGCGCAGAACGTGCGGGTCTTCTTCGATGACAAGACGGGCGACTACCGGGTGTACGCCCAGAAGGAGATCGTCGAGCAGGTCACTGACCCGCGGCTTCAGGTCAGCCTCGAGGAGGCGCGCGCGAAGAACCCGAACCTGCAGGTGGGCGACATCTTTGAGGTGGAAGTCACGCCCCGTGACTTCGGCCGCATTGCCGCCCAGACCGCCAAGCAGGTGGTGGTGCAGCGCATCCGGGAAGCCGAGCGCGGCATGATCTACGAGGAGTACTCCAGCCGCGAGGGCGAGATCGTCACCGGCCTGGTGCAGCGGCAAGATCCGAAGACCAAGACCGTCTACCTGGAGCTCTCCAAGGGCGTCGAGGCCGTACTCACCGCCAACGAACAGATTCCCGGCGAGCGCTTCGTGGAGAACCAGCGCATCAAGGCGTACGTCATCGAGGTCAAGCGCACCACCAAGGGACCCGCCATCGCCGTCTCCCGCACCCATCCCGGTCTGCTGAAGCGGCTGTTCGAGCTGGAGGTGCCGGAGATCCACGACGGTGCGGTGGAGATTAAGGGCGTCGCCCGGGAGCCCGGAGCGCGCTCGAAGCTCGCGGTGATGGCCCGGGAGCCCAACGTCGACCCGGTTGGCGCCTGTGTGGGGCAGAAGGGCCTGCGGGTGCAGAACATCGTCGACGAGCTGCAGGGGGAGAAGATCGACGTTGTGGAGTGGTCGCCCGACCCCTCGGTGTTCGTGGCGAAGGCGCTCTCGCCGGCCCGGGTGACGCAGGTGATCTGTGACGAGGCCACCCGTACGGCCCGGGTGATTGTGCCAGATAATCAACTGTCCCTCGCCATCGGCAAGGAAGGGCAGAACGCCCGCCTGGCCGCGAAGCTCACGGGATGGAAGATCGATATCAAGTCTGAGTCGCAGGCTGCCGCCGGCGTCTGGGACGTTCCGGGCCTCGGCGAGTAAGGCGGGAGCCGCCCGTTGACGGAGAGGGGGTGCGGTGATGGCCAGAGGGCAGCAGCCCCGGGTGAAGAAGGTTCCGCAACGCATGTGCGTCGGCTGTGGCCAGATGCGGCCCAAGAAGGAGCTGATCCGGATCGTGCGGACGCCCGACGGCGTCATCGACCTGGATACCTCTCCTTCGGGCAAGCGGCCGGGACGGGGCGCGTACCTGTGCCCCGACCGGGAGTGCCTGGCGAAGGCGATCAAGGGCAAGCGCCTGGAGCGAGCCCTGGAGCAGCCGGTTTCCGACGAGATCTGGGCCCGGCTCGAGGCAGGACTGGGGATGGTGAAGCCTGGTTGATGCCACCATCGCTGCGTGCCATGCTCGGGCTGTGCCAGCGGGCCCGGAAGCTGGTTTCGGGCGACCTGGCCGCAGAGCAGGCCCTCAGGCGTGGGCGTGCCGACCTCGTCTTGCTGGCGACCGACGCCAGCGAGCGCACCCGGGCGAAGTTTGCCCACCTGGCCGCACAAGCGGGGGTTCCCTGCTACTTCGTGGGAACCCGCGCCGAACTGGGCGGAGCGGTGGGCAAGGCGGGGCGTGCGGTGATCGTCGTCCAGTCTCGCGATTTCACGCGGGGTATGATTGGCATCCTTCAGCGTGAGGGTCTGGCGCCTGTGACAGGACGGGGGTGATCCGTTGGAGCCGAGGCTGCGCGTATTTGAACTGGCTAGAGAGTTGGGTGTGGACTCCAAGCGGGTGCTGGAAGTCCTTCAATCTTTGAACGTGGATGTGAAAAACCATATGAGCACCATCGACCAGAAGACCGCAGACCAGGTGGCCGGCGTGGTGAAGCGCACCGGCACCCAGAAAGGGGACGACTCGCCCGGCACCACGGCAAAGGCGGCCAAGCAGGCGGCTGCACCGAAGGTCCGGGAAGCGAACCCCGCGAAGGCCTCACTGCTCGAGGACTACTTCGGTGCCGGAACACGGCCACGCCGGCCTGTCGCAGAAAAGGGGGAGCGGCGCCCGCTGGCGGAGCGCCGTCCGCTCGCGGAACGCCGCCCGCTGGCCGAACGGCCGCTGGCGGAGCGTCCGCTGGCCGAACGCCGTCCGCTGGCGGAACGCCCCCTCGCGGAGCGCCCCGCGGCCGAACGTCCGGCTGCAGAGCGGCCGGCCGCCGGGCGCCCTGCTGCCGCGCAGCCTGCGGCTGAACGCCCTGCCGCGGAGCGTCCCGTCACGGAGCGCCCCGCGGCCGAGCGGCCCGCCGCGGAACGGCCTGCTGCCGAGCGGCCTGCCGCTACGCGCCCGGCCGCCGGGCCCGGCACCGGCGAACCCGCACCGCAGGCCGCTGTGCCGGCTGAGAACCGCACAGAGACGGTGAAGCCCGCCGAGCCCGCCAGGGCCGAGCAGCAGCCGGCCGCTTCTGCAAAGCCCGCAGCCGGGCGGGCGGCGCCGACCGCCGCTGCCGCGGAGGCCGGCCAGGCGAAGGCGCCTGCTCAGGCGGCCCCGGCGAAGCCCGCCGCGGAGCGTCCGGCAGCCGCTGCCGAAGGCGCCAGGACGGAGACAGCGGCCCGGGGCGGCGGGGAACCGGCTGCGCAGACGCGCCAGCCCGCCGGACAGCCGGCCCGTCCCGCAACGCCTGGTCTCGGTCTGCCCGTGAAGCCTGCGCAGGGCGGCCGACCCGGCCTGGGGCTGCCCAGCAAGCCTGCCGCCCCGGCGCCGAAGCCCGGTGGCTCGGGCATCGGCCTGCCGGTCAAGCCCGCGGCTCCGCGCACCGGCGCGGGCTCGCGCCCCGCCGGCCCCCGTCCCGGAGGGCTCGGCCTGCCGCAGAAGGGCGGCCGCCGTGGCGGCCCGCTGGCCATTCCGAAGCTGGACCCGAAGGTCGCCGAGCAGGCGAAGCCCTCGGACGGCAGGCCGCGCGTCGGCCAGGGCGGCGACCGGAAGCGGGCCGAGATCTACTCGCGGCGGGACGAAGAGGCCTCCCGGCCGTCTGAGGAGAAGCTGTTCGGGCGGCGTCCCGCCAAGAAGGCTTCGGTGGTGGAGCGGCGCGTGCTCAAGCCCATCACGATCAGCGGCCCGATGTCGGTAAAGGATCTGGCCCACGAGATGGGCGTCACCGCGGCCGAGGTCATCAAGAAGCTCCTCACCGACTTCGGCATCATGGCGACGATCAACCAGGAACTGGACGTCGACACCTGTGTCCTGGTCGCCTCGGAGTTCGGCGTGGAGGTCACGGTCCAGGAGAAGGAAGACATCGTCGAGATCTACGACCGTGTGGAGGACCCGGGCGAGCCGGAGGAACTGAAGAAGCCGCGGCATCCCGTGGTCACGATCATGGGCCACGTCGACCATGGCAAGACCTCGCTGCTTGACGCCATCCGGCAATCGCGGGTGGCCGCGGGCGAGGCGGGCGGCATCACGCAGCACATCGGCGCCTACGAGGTGGAGCTGAAGGGCAAGAAGATCACCTTCCTTGACACCCCCGGCCACGAGGCATTCACCGCCATGCGGGCCCGCGGCGCCAACGTCACCGACATCGCCGTGCTGGTGGTGGCGGCCGACGATTCGGTGATGCCGCAGACCGTCGAGTCCATCAACCACGCCAAGGCGGCCAACGTGCCGATCCTGGTGGCGATCAACAAGATCGACAAGCCCGAGGCGAACCCGCAGCGGGTGATGCAGGACCTCACGGCCTACGGGTTGGTGCCCGAGGAGTGGGGCGGCGACACCATCATGGTACCGGTGTCGGCGAAGCAGCATACCAATCTGGACTTGCTGCTCGAGAACATCCTGGTTTTGGCAGAGGTGTCCGACCTGAAGGCGAACCCCGACAAGCCTGCGGCCGGCACCATCCTGGAGGCCGAGTTGGACAAGGCCCGCGGCCCGGTGGCCACGGTGCTGGTCCAGGGCGGCACGCTGCGGACCGGCGACGTCTTTGTGGCCGGGACCGCCTGGGGCCGGGTGCGGGCGATGTTCGACCACCGCGGCCGCAAGCTGAAGTCGGCCGGTCCCTCGACGCCTGTGCGCGTGCTGGGCTTCAACTCCGTGCCTGCGGCCGGCGACGTGTTCCGGGTAACCCCGGACGAGAAGACGGCCCGCACCGTCGCAGAGAAGCGCATCGCCAAGGCCCAGGCACAGCGGCAGGCGCAGAAGGCGATCTCGCTGGACGACTTCATGAGCCAGGTCGCCCAGGGCGAGATGAAGGACCTCAACCTGATCGTCAAGGCCGATGCCCAGGGCTCGGTGGAGGCGATCCGGGGCCAGCTGGAGAAGCTGAGGAACGAAGAGGTCCAGGTGAAGGTCATCCACGCCGGTGTCGGCGCCATCTCCGAGTCCGACGTGATGCTGGCCAGCGCCTCGAAGGCGATCATCATCGGCTTCAACGTGCGGCCTGACGACCGGGCGTCCCGGGCCGCCGAGGAGCACGGCATCGACGTGCGCACCTACAACGTGATCTACGACATCATCGACGATGTCGAGGCCGCCATGAAGGGCATGCTGAAGCCGAAGATCGAAGAGGTGGTGCTGGGCCGGGCGGAGGTGCGCGAGACCTTCAAGGTGCCCAAGGTCGGCGTGGCGGCCGGCTGCATGGTCATCAGCGGCAAGGTCTCCCGCAACGCCCGCTACCGCCTCGTCCGGGACGGCGTCGTCGTGTGGGACGGCGAGATCAACGACCTGCGCCGCTTCAAGGACGAGGTCCGGGAAGTGGCCGAAGGCTACGAGTGCGGCATCACGCTGGTGAACTTCCAGGACTTCAAGCGCGGCGACATCCTCGAGGCCTACGAGCTGAGGGAGATCAAGGCCGGTTAGCCCGGATAGAGCCCGGCGCAAGGCCGGTGGCGCTGCCACCGGCCTTGACTTGCAGATGGGCGCAACGCGAAGGTAAGGCAGGAGGTGCGTACTCATGGCAGGAAGCCAGCGTGCCGCCCGCGTGGGTGAGGAGATGCGCGACATCCTGGCGGAACTGCTGCGCGACGAGGTGAAAGACCCGCGCATCGGGTTCGTCTCAATCGTAAAGGTCGAGGTATCGCGCGACCTCCGGCATGCGAAGATCTACGTCTCGGTACTGGGGAACGAGCAGCAGAAGGCCGAGACGATGAAGGGCCTCACCTCGGCCACGGGGTTCCTGCGCAGCGAGGTGGCCAGGCGGCTCCAGTTACGCTACACGCCTGAACTGCACTTCACCCTGGACGAATCGATCGAGCACGGTCAGCGCATCGCCCAGCTGCTGGTGCAGGTGCAGCAGGAGCAGAAGCAGCGGGCGGAGGACAAGGATGAGTAACCTGGTCGACCTGGCGGCGGCGGGCCGCCTGATTCGGGAGGCGCAGCGGATCCTGTTCTTCATGCACGTGCAGCCCGACGGCGACTCGATCGGCTCGACGCTGGGCATGATCCGCGCCCTCCGGCAGATGGGCAAGGAGGCGGTGATGGTCGGGGTGGACCCCATCCCGCCCATGTACCATTTCCTGCCCGGCTGGGATGCGTACCAGGTGCCGTGGCAGGAGGTCACCGGGGAGTGGGACCTCTCCTGCTTCCTCGACTGCGGCGACCTGGAGCGGGTGGGCGACGCTCTGCCGGCCGTCCGGCTGGGTCGGTGCACCCTGAACATCGACCATCACGCTACCAACACGGCTTTTGCGGAGTACAACTACCTCGACTTCTCGGCCGCGGCCGTGGGCGAGCTGGCCTACCGCATCTTGCAGGAGATTGGCGCCCCCATCGACGCGGGGACGGCGCTCTGCCTGTACACCTCGCTGGTCACGGATACCGGCGGTTTCCGCTATGACTCTACGGGCCCGTCCACGCACCGAGTGGCCGCAGACCTGATCGAGCGCGGGGTCCGGCCCTACGACGTGGCCCAGGCGATCTTCGAGTCCGAGCCGCTTCCCCGGCTCGCGCTGCTGTCCCGGGCCCTGCAGACGCTCCAGGTGGACGAGAGCGGCCGGATGGCCTGGATGGTGGTCACCCGCCAGATGCTGGCGGAGGTCGGGGCCAGCGATCACGACGTGGAGGGCATCGTGAACTACGCCCGCTCGGTGGCGGGGGTGGAGGTCGGCCTGCTGTTCAAGGAGACGGAGGACGGCCGGGTGCGGGTGAGCCTGCGCTCCCGCAGCCGCGTCGACGTGGGTGCGGTGGCGGTGAAGCTGGGCGGCGGCGGCCACCCCCGGGCGGCTGGCTGCACCCTGGCCGGCCCCGTGGCCGAGGTGGTCGGCCAGGTGGTGGCTGCGGTGAAGGCGGTGCTCTAGCGATGGCGGATACAGCGAGGGGAGATGCACTCCGGGCGGCGGCAGGGTCGGGCCCGCGCCGGTCTGCCGCCCCCAAGGCCGGTGCGGCCGGCGTGCCGGCGCCCGGTCCGGACGGGATTCTCAACCTGCTCAAGCCGCCGGGGATGACGTCCCACGACGTGGTGAACTTCGTGCGCCGCACCCTCGGGGTCAAGCGGGTCGGGCACACGGGTACCCTGGACCCCGGCGTCGCCGGCGTGCTGCCCATCTGTGTGGGGCGCGCCACGCGCCTGGCCGAGTACATCGCCGGGGCCGACAAGGCCTACCGGGCCGAGGTCACCTTCGGCGTGACGACCAGCACCCAGGACAGCTTCGGCGAGGTGCTGGCCGAAGCCGATGCCTCGCACCTCACCCGGGGAGACGTGGCCTACGCCCTCACCCGGTTCCACGGCGAGATCGAGCAGGTGCCCCCGATGGTGAGCGCGGTCAAGGTGGAGGGGCGCAGGCTCTACGAGCTGGCTCGGGAGGGCATCGAGGTGGAGCGGAAGCCGCGGCGGGTCACCATCCACAGGCTGCAGCTCCTGGACTTCCGCCCGGGGCCACGGCCGGTGGCCTACCTGGACGTGGTCTGCTCCAAGGGGACTTACGTGCGCACCCTGGCCCACGACCTTGGCCAGTACCTGCGGGTGGGGGCCCACCTTTCCTACCTGGTGCGCACCCGCTCGGGCCAGTTCACCCTGAGCGAGGCCGCCACGCTGGAGGAGCTGGCGGCGGGGCAGGCCCGGCTGCTGCCGATGGCCGCCGTGCTGGGCGACATGCCGCAGGTGGTCGTCGCCGGGCCTGCGGCGGAGCGCCTGCGCCACGGCGTCGCGCCGCGGATTCGCCCCCCGGCGCCCGATGGCGCCACGGTGGCGCTGCTGGGTGAGGCGGGCGAACTGCTGGCGCTGGCGCAGGTGACCGGCGGGGCGCTACGACTCCTAAGAGTATTTGCGTAAGAGGTATAGGCATGAAGCTTGTTACGCGCATAGCTGACGTTCCGCTGAAGGGCACGGGGAATGTGATTGCCATTGGGAAGTGGGACGGTGTGCACCTGGGGCACCAGGCGATCCTGAGGGCCCTGGTGGCCGAGGCGCGGCGGGTCGGCGGGCAGTCGCTGGCCGTCGGCTTTCATCCCCTGCCCATGGCGGTGCTGCGGCCCGAATCGGCGCCGCCCATGCTGCAAACGCTGGAGGAGCGGGCCGAGATCATGGCGGAGCTGGGCGTGGATGTGCACCTGGCGCTGCCCTTCAATCGGGAGTTCGCCGACCTTACCCCGGCGGCGTTCGTGCACGACGTGCTGGCGGCGCAGCTCAGGGCCCAGCAGGTCATGGTGGGGTTCAACAACACCTTCGGCCGGGGCGGCAAGGGCACCGCCGAGACCATGCGCCAGCTGTGCGCCCCGCTGGGGATTCCCGTGCACATCTTCCACCCGGTTCGGGTGGACGGCGAGAACGTCTCCTCCACCGAGGTGCGCTTCGCCGTGGCCAAGGGGCGGATGGACCTGGCCGCCCGGCTGCTTGGCCGGCCATTTGCGGTGCGGGGCACGGTCGTCCACGGCGACAAGCGGGGGCGCAAACTGGGCTATCCCACGGCCAACATCCGGGTGCAGCCCGGGCGGCTGCTGCCGGCGCTGGGGGTCTACGCCGCCCGGGTGACCCTGCTGGGCGAGCCGCAACCGGTGGAGCCCCCCGTCGCCATCTTCCCGCGCAGCGGCCCCCAGTACGGCGCGATGCTCAACCTGGGCACGCGGCCGACCGTGGGCGGCACCGACCTGCGGTGCGAGGCGCACCTGTTTGACTTCAGCGGCGACCTGTACGGCCAGGAGGTGCAGGTGGAGTTCCTGGCCTACATCCGGCCCGAGCGCTCTTTCCCCGGCCTGGGTGCTCTGGTGGAGCAGCTCCGGTCCGACGAGCGGGCCGTGCGCGAGTGGCTGACGGAACACGCGTAAAGGCGGCGGGACCGATGGGGAAGATGCGGTTGGACAAGTTCTTGGGGCACATGGGGTTCGGCAGCCGCAAGGAGCTGGGCGCCCTCATCCGGGCGGGGCGGGTGACCGTGGACGGCATGACCGTCACCGACCCTGCGACCCCGGTGGACCCGGCCGGCGGGGGCGTGGCCGTGGACGGGCGTCCGGTGGCCTTCCAGCGCCACTTCCACGTGCTGCTCCACAAGCCGGCCGGGGTCATCACGGCCACCGAGGACCCCCGGCAACCCACCGTGATGGAGGTGCTGCCCCCGGAACTGCGGCGGCGCGATCTCTTCCCCGTGGGACGGCTGGACAAGGAGACGGAGGGGCTGCTCCTGCTCACCACGGACGGCACGCTCGCCCACCGGCTGCTCTCGCCGCGCTGGCACCAGCCCAAGCGCTACCTGGCGCAGGTGGACGCCCCGCTGGGGCCCGGTGACGAGGCCGCCTTCGCAGCCGGGATCGCGCTGGAGGACGGGTACGTGACCCTGCCCGGGCAGCTGGAGATTGTCGGCCCGCAGGAGGGCATCGTCACCATCTACGAGGGGAAGTACCACCAAGTTCGCCGCATGTTTGCCGCACTGGGGAAGCGGGTGGTCTATCTCAGACGCCTCTCCATGGGGCCCCTCGTCCTGGGCGACTTGCCCCGGGGGGCAGCGCGGCCGCTGACCGAGGCGGAGGTGGAGGCGCTGTACGCATCAGCCTCCCTGTCGCATCCCTAGGTGGCGCTTGCTCCCGCTGGCCGCCTGTGCTAGACTAGAGCGTGTCTGACAACCGGTAACGCGGTCTGCCGCTGACTCCGGCGGCTTACTGGGTTGCCGGCGCTTTTCAAACGAGGAGGTTGAGTTCCATGCCGCTGACTCAGGAACAGAAGCGCAAGATCATCGACGAGTTCAAGACCCACGAGGGCGACACCGGTTCGCCCGAGGTGCAGGTGGCGCTGCTCACCCATCGCATCAACGAGCTGACCGAGCACCTGCGGATCCACAAGAAGGACCACCACTCCCGCCGGGGCCTGCTGAAGATGGTCGGCCAGCGCCGTGCGCTGCTCGTCTATCTGAACAAGATCTCGCCCGAGCGGTACGCCAAGCTGATCGAGCGGCTGAACATCCGCGACGTCATCCGCTAGGCCAGGAAAAGGAGTACGAGACCGAACCTTAGGGGGTTCGGTCTCGTTCGCGCGCAGGGGCGTGGACGCTTGCGCTCCCACCCCGCTGCGCCTCCCCGGGCCGTGCGCCTGCCCGGGTTGGGAGCGGTCACCCCGCGCGGGTTCCGCCCGAACGGCGGCGTTCGTGAATGGACGGGCACGCACCGCCGCATCGCGGCGTGCAGGCCCCGCTGGCGGGCCGGTTTCTTCCCCGTGAGACCCCACGCTTGAGCCGGGCTGAGATTGGGTGTAAATTTGTGCACGAAGGGTGCAGCCGGTTTCGCCCACGGCTGCACCGCCGTTTGTTCCTGATCAGCCCACCCGGGGAGGCTTTGGTACATGCAGTATGTCGTCCTCGCAATCAGCGCGGTCATCGCCGGATGGCTCTTTGACACCCTCCACATTCCCGTGGGCTGGATGCTGGGGCCGATGCTGGCCAGCGCCGTGGGTTCGGCTTTCCTGAAGCGACCGGCGCGGCTCCCGCGGCCGGTCATGCAGGTCGGCCAGGCCCTGATCGGCCTGGGCATCGGGATGAACTTCACCGTGGAGACCCTCCGTCAGGTGCTCGCACTCGGGCTGCCGCTGCTGGCAGTCGTGGGGATCACCGGTGCCCTCAGCCTGCTGAACGGCTACTTGCTCTCCCGCTGGGCGAAGGTGGATCCGGCCACGAGCACTGCCGGCACCCTGCCGGGAGCGGCTTCGGCCATGGCCGCAATGGCGGGGGAACTGGGCGCAGACCCGGTGGGGGTCACGATCCTGACGTACGTGCGGCTGATCATGGTGGCCGTGCTGACCCCCCTGGCCGTTTCCGCCTTCCTTCCCGGCGGCGCGCCGGCCCTTTCTGCCGCCGCGACGGGGGCCGGAGTGGCTGCCGCCCCCTGGCCCGTTGACCTCGTGGTCTTGCTGGCCTGCGGCATCCTGGGGGTCTATCTGGGCAAGAAGCTCCACCTGCCCTCGCCGAGCTTTCTGGGCCCCGTCCTGGCCATCATCCTGGCCGGGTGGGCGGTGCCCTACCAGTTCGTCCTGCCCGGGCCGCTCTTCCAGTTGGGCATGCTCCTGGTGGGCCTCTCCATCGGCATGCAGTTTAACCTGGCCTCGGTGGTGAGGCTGGGGAAGGCGGTACTTATTGAGGTCTTCCTTGTGGTGGCCCTCATCGCGTTCTGCCTGGTGGCGGGCTACGGAATCCACTGGCTGACCGGCATCGACGCCCTGACCTGTGCGCTGGGCACGGCGCCGGGCGCCATGGAGATGATGACGGCCACCGCCGTCGAGCTGGGGGGTGATGGCGGGTTGGTGCTGGCCATGCAGATGACTCGCCTGCTGATCGTGCTGTTGTTCGGCCCCTGGATCACCACCCGCATGGGGAGGCGTGAGGCGGCTGCGCACCTTTCGCACTCGTAGAGCCTCGCGGCGGTACTGCAGCGGCGGGCGGCAGGCACGCCGGCCGGCGTGCCGACCCGAGTGGCGACCAGCACGGCCAGGGCCGGCTCCATTGCAAAGGGCCTGCACGTCCCCGGAGGGGTGCAGGCCCTGCGTAATTCGGGCAAGGTGCCCATGTGGTGGCGGAGCCGCAGGCCCCGGCCGATCACATGCCCTGGAGCGCCTTCCAGAAGGCTCCCTCAGTGTCGATGAGCGGCTGGAGGTCGGCGTAGGGGATGGTGAAGGTCGGGAAGCCCGCCGCGTAGGGGGCAATCTCATACGGAGCCCAGTAGATCTGCAGGGCGTCCGCCCCGGCTGCGAACGGCTGGTCCGGCTTCACCTCGGGGTCGGGTTCATACACCCCCCCATCCGGGTTGGCCGCAATCTGCTGCCGCACGATGTCCCGCAGACGTTGCGCATACGGCGCCCCCGGCTTGAAGAGGTCGGACAGCCGGTACTCGGCGCCGGTCTTCAGGTCGATGTGGTAGTAATCCTCATACGGCATGCCGTGGGCCGCCCCGAGGGGGAAGACATAGGCCGAGCGCTCCACGACCATCACGTCGCCGACCCGCTGAACCGCGAACCTGATTTCCACGGTCTCCCGGACGTCGGCCGGCTGCTGGGTGACCAGGTCGTCGCGCAGGAACAGCTCCTCCAGGCGGCGGTTGATCTGCTCCTGAACCCCGGCGGCGGGGAGGCCGTTCAATTCGGGGTAGTAAACCAGCACATCCCGGCCGTTCCGGTACTTCCGGGACGTGACCTGGACACCGCCCGGCAGCGTCCAGGAAGTGGCCGGCTGCCACACGACCTGGCCGTCAGGGGTGAGGTAGCTGAGGGCTCCGTCGATTTCCGCCGCGATCAGATTGCCGACGCGGCGCATGGTGCCGATGCCGTTCACCTCGATGTGGCGACCCGTCGCGTCAAGGAAGTGCGTGGAGGTCTCGTCGCTGGCGCTGACTCCCTCCGGGGTTACCACCACGTCATAGTACTGGAAGTCGGTCAGCTGATCCCCCTGCGCATTGAAGAGAGCGCACGGTGCGAAGACAGGCGGCACGCCGTCCGCTGTCGGCCGGGCCACGGTGAAGAGCCCTTCGCCCCGGTAGTCGTCGCCCAGGTACGCAATGTAGCCAAACTGGGGCTCAATCACCCAGTTGCCGCTCCGGTCGATGACGCCGTAGCGGGTGGAGAGATAGTCCTCGCCGATGGCGACCACCGCCAGGCCGTCGTTGAAGGGCATGGCATAGTTGAACCGAGGCGGGATGGACACGTCACCGGTCAGTGACCGGTAGCCCCACAGCCCGCTGTTCCGGTCGTGGTAGAGGAGCATCCCGTCACCTCCGGGCTGAAGCCGGTCCACGTCCAGCTCCAGCAGCCGGTTGCCTGCGGTGTCGATGACGGCCCAGTGACCCTCGGCCAGCTTCACGGCCGCCTTCCCGTCTTCAAAGCTGGCGGCGTAGGCGAAGGTGGGCGCGACGGCCACGCTGCCGTCCGTCCGGAGATAGCCGTACAGTCCGTCGCGGCTGAACAGCGCCCGGTCACCCGTCCACTGCGTCTCCACCCAGTCGCCGTCGACCGTGGCTGTCACTTTGCCGCTCCGGTCAATGAGTTGGATGGCGCCGTCTGTGTACTCGACATAGAGCCCGTCGGAAACGGCTGAGAGGCCGAAGCCGGTGGACTGGTACACGACGCTGCCGGTGGCGTCAACCAGGGCATCCCGGCCGCCCACCTGGACGATGGCCAGGCCGTCCGCCCCGAACGCTGACGCCCTCTCGAACTGCGGCGCGATCACGAAGCTGCCGTTGTCGTCCACATACCCCCAGCGCTTCTCCCCGTTTTCGAACTGGTACGCGGGGTAAAGCCACTCCCGCTGCTGCCCGTCACCGGCAGACGCCTCGGCCGCGGGCCGGGCGTCCGGTTCGGTGGTTGCCGGAACCTCGTACTGCACGTCGAATGCGGTGGCCACGAGCAGGGCCAGGGCCGCCGCCAGCTTGCCAAACCAGGGTTGCATAATCCTTCCTCCTGCTGAGCCGATTCGTGCCACAATCGGAACCAGATTTCCAGCGCTTCACGTAGTAGACCGTTCGTGTCTCGCGAAAGTTGCGCTCTCAGGGCTTGCTTTTTGCCCGAAATGCATATTCGAATTTGGTCCTTTCCGGGCCTGGCGGCGGGAAGCGGGTCCTGTCCGCGGCGGGTTAGGGAGGTGCCCTGTTTCCGTGGGAACGGAGCAGGTGGCCCTTCACTCCGGAGTGAAGAAAACCACGCACATCCACCGAACGAAATCCGGTGTGCCTCCGGTCTCAACAGTAGAGGTGGTGGTATGCTGGCTCGCCGTGAAGCTGAACGCCGGGAGGCCTTCGTCGCCCTGTTCTCGCAGATGGCGCCCCGCCTGTACCGCACGGCGGTGGGCATCCTGGGCAACCCGCACGATGCGGCCGACGCCCTCCAGGAGACCGGGCTGAAGGCGTTCCGCTATTTCGACTCGCTGGCTTCCCCCGAGGCCGGCCCGGCCTGGCTAAATCGAATCCTGATCAACACGTGTTACGATGTGGGGCGACGCCGCGCCCGGACGGTGCCCACCGGTCTGGAAGTGGTGGTGAGTCCCGACGGATATACTGCGCCCGAAACGGACTGGGCGCTGCTGGAAGCCCTGCAACAGCTTTCGCCCGAACAGCGGACCACCGTCGTCCTCAGGTTCTTCCAGGACCTGACGATTGCCCAGATCGCTCAGGTGATGTCGGTGCCCGAGGGAACGGTGAAGTCGCGGCTGCACGCCAGTATGGCGAAGCTGCGCGCCGCACTCGCACCTGCAGCAGAGGAGGGTGTACAGTGAGGCCCTACGTGATCGGCGGCGCGTGCGACCGCGTGCGCCAGCAGGTGGAGAACGCCATGGTGGAAGGGGTTCTGACCCTGCCCGCCCCGCTGCTGGCACACGTGGAGCGCTGCCCCCACTGCAGCCGTGAGGTGCGGGAGGTCGAGACCCTCCTGAAGCGCCTCCGGAGCCTGCCGGCCAGCCTGGACCTCGGCCCGGTACCGCCCGTCGTGGACAGGGTACTCCAGGCCGTGGCGCAGGGTGGACAGGCGGTCGCCAGCGCACCTGCCGCCAGCGCAACTCCGACTCACAGTGCGGGTTCGCTGTCGTCCGCGGGGACGCCCGTGCGTCGGCAGCGTCCGCCCCAGTGGCGGTGGATCGTCGGCCAGGTGGCGGCGGTGGCCGCTGCGTTGGCCGTCGCAGCCGGCGGGCTGACGCTCCTCGGCCTGCGCATCCACCGGGCGGTGGTGGGAATCAGCCCTGGCGAAGGGTTGAACCAGTGGTTCGAGCCCTTGCGCGAGTGGACCCAGGCGCTGTTCCGGAATGTGTGGTAGGGGGACGCATGAGGAGCGCCCGTACACGGAGCCTGCATGCCGACGGAGCGGCGTGCAGGCCCTTTGTTGCTCACCGCTCATATTTCCTCCACCAGGAAGGAGAAGCTAGTCAAAGTGTGGAAACCAAAGAGGTTAGGAGAAATAGTGCCAACGGGAGATGCCGCTGGGTAGCGGCGACGGGCAGGCGCGCGGCTCGATCGGGCCGGCGCAGGGACTGCCCGGTGCACCAGACGGTCCTGGGCACAGAAGGAGGCTCAAAGTGACCGCAACGTATTCCATGGAACTTGGGGGCCGAACCATGACCCTCGAGACGGGTCGCCTGGCCAAACAGGCCAGTGGCGCCGTGCTGGTTCGGTACGGGGACAGCGTGGTGCTCTGCACCGCAGTGGGCAGCGCCACCCCCCGGGAGGGAATTGACTTCTTCCCGCTCACGGTTGACTACGAGGAGCGCATGTACTCGGTGGGCCGGATTCCGGGCAACTGGTTCCGGCGCGAGGGTCGGCCGACCAGCAAGGCGATCCTCTGGGCGCGGCTGACCGACCGGCCGATCCGCCCGCTCTTTCCGGAGGGCTACCGCAACGACGTGCAGATCGTCTGCACCGTCCTCTCGGTCGACCCGGACCATCCGGTGGAGATCATGGGCATGATCGGCGCCTCGGCCGCCCTGACGATCTCCGACATCCCCTTTGAGGGGCCCATCGGCGGCGTGATCGTCGGCCTGGTGGACGGCCAGTTCGTCATCAACCCCACTGCCGAGCAGGCCGAGCGCAGCGAGATGCACCTGGTCGTGGCCGGCACCGAGCAGGCCGTCCTCATGGTGGAGGCCGGCGCCAAGGAAGTGCCGGAGGAAGTGATGCTCGACGCCATCCTCTACGGCCACGAGGTGATCAAGAACACCATCATCCCGACGATCAAGCAGATGCAGGCGGACGTGGGCAAGCCCAAGCGGGAGGTCGTGCTCTTCCTGCCGCCGCCCGAACTGGAGGAGGCCGTGCGCGAGGCGGCCACCGAGCGGCTGCGGGCGGCTGTGCGGAACCCGGACAAGCTGGCCCGGGAAGAAGCCGTCGCCGCCGTGGGCGAGGCCGTGCAGGCCGAGCTGGCCGAGCGGTTCCCCGACTCCGCCAAGCACATCGCCTACCTGCTCAAGAAGGTGCTCAAGGAGGAGGTCCGCAAGGCGATCCTCGACGAGGGCATCCGCCCCGACGGGCGCGGCCTCACCGAGATCCGCCCGATCGAGTGCGCCGTCGACCTCCTGCCGCGGCCGCACGGTTCGGGCCTGTTCCAGCGCGGCCAGACGCAGATCCTCTCCATCTGCACGCTGGGCACCCTGAGCGACATGCAAAAGCTGGACGACCTCACGCTCGAGGAGACCAAGCGGTTCATGCACCACTACAATTTCCCGCCGTACTCGGTGGGCGAGGTGCGGCCGCTCCGGGGCCCCGGGCGGCGTGAAATCGGCCACGGTGCGCTGGCGGAGCGGGCGCTGGAGCCCGTGATCCCGTCGGAGGAGGAGTTCCCCTACACCATCCGCGTCGTCTCGGAGGTGCTCGAGTCCAACGGCTCCAGCTCGATGGGCTCCGTGTGCGGCTCGACCCTGGCGCTGATGGCGGCGGGCGTGCCCATCAAGGCGCCGGTGGCCGGTGTGGCCATGGGCCTGGTGGAGGATCCCGAGACCGGGCGCTACGCGGTCCTTACGGACATTCAGGGCATCGAAGACGCCCTGGGCGATATGGACTTCAAGGTCGCCGGCACGAAGAAGGGCGTCACCGCCCTGCAGATGGACATGAAGATCTCCGGCACCGGCCGCGAGATCCTGGCCAAGGCGCTGGCCCAGGCGCGCGAAGGCCGCATGTTCATCATGGAGAAGATGCTCGAGTGCATCCCCGAGCCGCGCAAGGAGCTCTCGCCTTATGCGCCGCGGATCATGACGATGAAGATCAGCCCGGACAAGATCCGCGACGTCATCGGCAAGGGCGGCTCCACCATCAACAAGATCATCGAGGAGACGAAGGTGGGCCACCAGAAGGTCGAGATCGACATCCACGACGACGGCACCATCCACATCGCCGCCGTCAACCTGGAGGCCGGCGAGAAGGCCAAGCGGATGATCGAGGCCCTGGTGAAGGATCCGGAGCCCGGCATGATCTACCATGGCCGGGTGACGCGCCTCATGAACTTCGGCGCCTTCGTCGAGATTCTCCCGGGCAAGGAGGGCCTCGTGCACATCAGCCACCTGTCCGACAAGAAGGTCAACCGGGTGGAGGATGTGGTGAATATTGGCGACGAAGTGGTCGTGAAGGTGACGGAGATCGACCGGCTCGGGCGCATAAACCTCTCCATCAAGGAAGCCAAGCGGGAACTGGCCCGCAAGGAAGAGAAACAAGAGAAACACCGGCAGCCGAACAGGGCTGGCAAGTGAGGCCCATCGGTCCAGTCGGGCACGAGGGGGGCTGTGCCCCCCCTCGTGTACTTTCCAGGGGGGCGGGGGATTGACCTACTATCGCAAGACCGTGTTACCGAACGGCCTGAGGGTGGTCACCGAGTCGATGGACCACGTCCGTTCGGCGTCGGTGGGTGTGTGGATCGGCGCCGGCAGCCTGTACGAGGAGCCCCACGAGATGGGTGTGTCGCACCTGATTGAGCACATGCTCTTCAAGGGCACGGAGCGGCGAACGGCGCTGGAGATCGCCCGGGAGATCGAGGGGCGGGGCGGCACGCTGAACGCGTTCACGGCGAAGGAGCACACCTGCTACTACGCCCGGGTGCTGGACGAACACCTGCCCGTCGCCATCGAGGTGCTGGCGGACATGCTCTTCCACTCGCGCTTCGATCCTGAGGATCTGGCGCGGGAGAAGGGCGTGATCTGCGAGGAGATCAAAATGTACGAGGACGTGCCGGACGACCTGGTCCATGACCTGTTCGCCGGCGAGCTCTGGCGCGGCCATGCCCTGGGGCGGCCCATCGTGGGCACCGTGGAACGGGTGAAGGCGCTCGACCGCGACACGATCCTCGACTGGATGGCCCGCCACTACTGGCCGGGCAACATGGTGGTGGCGGTGGCCGGACACCTCGAGCACGAGCGGGTGGTCGAGTGGGTGGAGGCCTGCTTTTCCGGGGCGCCTGCTGCACCCCCGGCCGTTCCCGCGCCCGGGGAGCCGCCTCGGGCGAACGGAGGCATCGTCATGCGGCCCAAGGAGATCGAGCAGGCCCACATCGTGCTGGGCACGGCGGCACTGGCCGACGGGGACCCGGACATCTACGCCCTGCACGTGCTGAACACCATCGTGGGCGGCTCCACCTCCAGCAGGCTCTTCCAGGAGGTGCGCGAAAAGCGCGGCCTTGCGTACTCCGTCTACTCCTGCCATACGGCCTACCGCTGCGCCGGCAGCTTTGGCGTGTACGCCGGCGTGTCTCCGAGCATGGTGGAGCCGGCGCTGGCGCTGGTGACCCGGCTGCTGGAGGAGGTGGGGCGCACCGGCGTGAGCGAGGAGGAACTGGAGGAGGCGCGGGAGCAGCTCAAGGGGCAGCTCATGCTGGGGCTCGAGTCCACGTCCAGCCGGATGAGCCGGCTGGGCCGGGGCGAGCTCACCCGGGGGTTCGTCTACAGCCCCGACGAGGTGATCGCCCGCGTGGACGCGGTGACCCGGAATCAGGTGAACGAACTGGCGCACCGGCTGTTTGTGGAGGAGCGGCGGGTGCTGGCCGTGGTGGGCCCGAAGGAGACGGAGCACGAACTACAGCGATGGGGTGAGGTTCACTATGGCTGAGCGCCGCTTTGCTCCCGTGCGCGGCTACGAGGGGCGGGTGCCGCTGCCCCGGCGGAAGACCGAGCAGTCGGCGGGCTACGACCTGGCGGCGGCAGAGGACGTGATGATCGCGCCCGGGGAGGTGGCGCTCGTTCCCACCGGGCTCAAGGCCTACATGGGCCCCGGCGAGGTGCTGATCCTGGCCGTCCGGTCCAGCCTGGCGGTGAAGCGGCGGCTGACCCTGGCCAACGGCATCGGCGTCATCGACGCGGACTACGCCGACAACCCCGAGAACGAGGGGCACATCCTGGTCGCCCTGGCCAACCTGGGGCGGGAGCCGGTGCACATCGCCCGGGGCGAGCGGATCGCGCAGGGCATCTTCGTCCGATATCTCACGACGGTGGACGACCAGCCGGGCGGCCCGCGGGTCGGGGGCCTCGGCTCCACCGGCCGGCAGGGCTAGGGGGCGGCAGCATGCGGGAGGAGCGAAAGGATCGGGAGCAGATCGAGGCGTTGCGCGAGCGTCTCCATGCCCGCGTGCAGGGGCCCCTGGACCCGCAGCAGGTGGAGAACCTGCTGCCGATCAGCCGGGAGCTGGACCGGCTGACCGTTGCGCTGCTCCGTCGGCGGTGGAAACGAGACGGTTCGAGGTTAGACTCGACTAAAGGATAGCAGGAGTTTCTTTAGGTGTGTTGAAGAAAGGCTTACATATTTTAGTCATGCGAGCGTTGTACTGGTGGAGCGCATCCAACAGCCGCCGCCAGCCCGCCGCGGGATAGCGGAGGTGCAGCCGTGGAGCGGGTCGAGCCGTTCGAAGGAAAGGTCGTCGTCTTCGGCGTGGGCGGGCAGGAATATGCTTTGCCCATCGCAGTCGTGCGTGAGATCATCCCCTGGACCGAACCCACACCGGTACCGGAGTCGCCGCCCTTCGTGCCGGGCGTCATCTCGGTGCGGGGCGACGTGCTACCGGTGGTCGACATGGCCCGCCGCTTTGGCCTGGCCCGGCAGAAGCGCGAAGAGGAGTCCTGCATTATCATCGTCGACGTGGACGGGCAGCAGGCCGGCTTGGTGGTCGACGACGTGGTGGCCGTGGAGACGGCAGCCCCGACGGCTGTGGTGCAGCGGACCTCCCTCCTGGGGGCCGTGGGCGGTGCGGGCGAGACGGTCGTCGACGGCGTCCTGAAGCTGGGCGAGAGCCGCCTGGTGGTGTTGCTGGACGCGTCCCGGGTCGCTCAGGTGTAAGGAGGGTCACAGGTGGTCCAGGAGCAGCGCTCGGAACAGCAGGCGGTCAGCCAGATCGTCGTGTTCCAGTTGGAGAACGAGTATTACGGCGCAGACATCTCTGTGGTGCGGGAGGTCGTCCCCCTTCAGCGGGTCACCCGGGTTCCCCGGACTCCCCCCTATGTGGAGGGGGTCATCAACCTCCGCGGGCGGGTGATTCCGGTTATCGACCTCAGGCGCCGACTGGGTCTGCCCGCCGGCCACACGACCAAGTCCACGCGCATCGCCGTGGCCGAGGTCGGCGGCGACCAGGTGGGCATGATCGTCGACGCGGTGGAAGAGGTGGTGCGGGTGCCCGCCGACGCGGTGGAGCCGCCGTCTTCACTGATGGCCCAGCTCGACCGGGATGCCGTGCTCGGCGTGGCCAAGGTCGACAGCCGCTTGATCACGCTGCTTGACCTGCGGCGGATTCTGGTGCGGGAGGATCGCAAGAGCCCTGTTACCCCCCACAGCAGATGACGACGCTGCCAGCGGTCCGGATGGCCGGCCGCCCGGCTTCTACCAGGAGGGATCAGCCGAATGGGGTCTGGGTTTGAGATCAGCGCCGAGGACATCCGGGTCTTCCTCGACGAGGCCGAAGAGCTGCTCCAGTCCATGGAGGCGGGCTTTCTGCGGCTGGAAGCACAAGGCGGCGACCCGGAGACCATTCAAGAGATCTTCCGCGCGGCGCACACGCTGAAGGGTTCCTCGGCCACCCTGGGCCACCAGCGGATGGCGGAGCTTACCCATGCGATGGAGAACGTGTTGGACAAGCTGCGCAAGGGGAAGATCGCCGTTACCACCGAGCTGGTGAACACCCTGTTCCAGTGCCTCGACATTCTGAAGGAGTTCAAGGATGAGATCGCCTCGGGTGAACCCGCCGAGGTGGACACGACCGACATGATGCGCCGGCTGGCCGCCTTTGAGCCCCAGGGCGCCGCGGGGTCCCCGCCCCCGGTGCCCGGGCCGGGTCCGGAGCAGCCCAGTCCGCCCCAGGCGCTGCCGCCGCTCACCCCCGCCCAGCGGGAGCAGGTGAAGGGCGCCTCCGCAAGGGGCCTCCAGGCCTACTGGGCGGACATCGCCCTGTCGGAGGAGGCCGCCATGCCCGCCGTGAGGGCCTTTCAGGCGCTGCTGGCGGTGGGTGAGCTGGGTGAAATCGTCCTCTCCGTCCCCACCCAGGAGGACGTCGAGAACGACCGGATCGGCAAGGATCTGAAGATCCTCTTCCTGACGCGGGAGAGCGTCGAGGCGGTGGCGAAGGCCCTGGAGCAGGTGCCCGAGATCACCGTGCGCGTGCTGGCACCCTACCGGCTGGATGGTGGTGCGCCGGCGCCGGGAGCGGTGGCCGAGGCGCACGCCCCGGCGGCTCCGCAGCCCGAGCCCGCGGTGAGCGTGGAGCATCCCGAAGGGGCGGACGGGGGCGCACATGCGCCGGCCGCGGCCCAGGGGAACAACGTTCCGTTCAAGATGTCGAAGGGCAGCCTCCGCACGGTCCGGGTGGACGTCGAGGTGCTCGACAACCTGATGAACACAGTGGGCGAGCTGGTGATCGAACGCACCCGGCTGCAGCAGGTGCTGAGCCGTCTCGAGACCGAGCGGGAGGGCGACGAGCTTTCGCAGGTGATGTCTTCCGCCCTGGCCCAGATCGGGCGGCTGACCGGCAGCCTGCAGGAAGAGATCCAGCGGGCGCGCATGCTGCCGGTGGACAACCTCTTCCGGAAGTTCCCGCGCATGATGCGGGATCTGGCCCAGCGGGCCGGCAAGGAAATCCACTTCGTGATGAAGGGCGAGGAGACCGAGCTGGACCGCTCCGTCATCGAAGAGATCGGCGACCCGCTCATGCACCTCCTGCGCAACGCCGTGGACCACGGGATCGAGACGCCGGAGGAACGGATTGCGGCGGGCAAGCCCAGGGCGGGCACGGTGACCCTCGAGGCCTTCCACGAGGAGAACCACATCATCATCTCCGTCCGTGACGACGGCCGGGGCGTGGATCCGGAGAAGGTGCGCGCCAGCGCGGTCCGCAAGGGACTGCTTTCTGAGGAAGCTGCGCGGCGCATGCCCGACGCCGAGGCCATCAACCTGATCTGGATGCCGGGCTTTTCCACGGCCGAGAGGGTCTCCGACATCTCCGGTCGCGGCGTGGGGCTCGACGTCGTGCAGAAGAACATTGAGAAGATCAACGGCTCCGTGGAAATCCGGTCCACGCGGGGCCAGGGCACCGAGTTCCGGGTGAAGCTGCCACTCACGCTGGCCATCATCCGGGCGCTGCAGGTGGAGCTGCTGGGCACCATCTACTGCATCCCGCTGGGGTCGGTGGTGGAGACCGATCGCATCCCCACCACGGAGATCCGCACCGTCCGGCAGCGGGAGGTCATCGTGAAGCGGGGGCAGGTCATCCCCCTGCTGCGGCTGGCGGACGTGTTTGGCCTGGCACGTCCGGAGGGGGACGAGGAGCCCGAGGAGATTTTCGTGGTGATCGTGGCCGTGATGGGGCGCCAGGTCGGGCTGGTGGTCGACTCGCTGATCGGCGAGGGCGACGTGGTCATCAAGCCGCTGGGGCGTTTCATCGGCGAGATCCCGGGCATCTCCGGAGCCACGATCATGGGCGACGGCGACGTGGCGATCATCCTCGACGTGCCGACCCTGGTGGGCTCGGTGCAGGAAGAGGTAGGCCGCCTTGAGCCTGCCCTGAACTAGGGGGCGGTGCCCTATGGAACTGCAGCCCAGCCAGTGGGGTTCGCTCGAGCGGATCGTCACCCAAGCGCTGGCCGGTAGTTCCCGGTCGCTCTCCCAGATGACCACGGGAGAGATCCAGCTGCTGGCGCCGCAGCTCTCCTTCGTACGGCTGGAGAACCTTCCGGCCTTGGCCGGCGGTCCCGCAGCGGTGGTCGTGGGCGTCTACCTGGCCATCACCGGCGAACTGCAGGGCCACGTGGTGCTGCTCTTCCGGCCCGAGAACGCCCGCGGGCTGGTCGACTTGCTGCTCGGCCAGCCGCCCGGAACCTGCCGGGAGCTCGATGAGATCGCACGGTCAGCCCTGGCGGAGGTGGGCAACGTCTGCGGCTCGGCCTTCATGAACGCCCTCGCCGACCGGACCGGCCTGAAGGTGAAACCCTCGCCGCCGGTGGTGATGGAGGACATGGCGGGCGCAATCCTGGATGCGGTGGTCGTGCAGCTCTCCATTACGGATGAAGAGGCGCTCGTGATATCTACTTCCTTCAACGGTGCGCTGCCCGGGCATTTCCTGCTGATGCCCGACAATCGGTCGATGGCCCGACTGGTCGCAGCGCTAGAGGCGATGCGATGACGATTGTCGAGACAGAAGTTGTCGGCCTCGGGGAAGTGCGGGTGGCCAGCAGGCCGGAACAGGTCCTGGTCTGCTACGGACTGGGCTCGTGTGTCGGGGTTGCCCTGTACGACCCGGTGGCCCGCATCGGGGCCATGGTGCACGTGGTCCTGCCCGACAGCAGCATGGCCAGGGGGCGGGACGCACCACCGGGCAAGTACGCCGATACCGGAGTTGAGGCGGCGTTGGAAGCGATCGTCAAGGCTGGTGCCTCGCGGTCGCGCCTGATCGCACGAGCGGCGGGCGGCGCCCGCATGCTCAGCCTGGCGGGAGTGAACCCGAAGCTGGACATCGGGGCCCGCAACGCCGAGGCGGTGCGAATGGCTCTGGCAAGACACGGACTACACCTGGTTGCCGAGGACATGGGCGGGACCTACGGAAGGACCTTACACCTGTACATCGCCACCGGGCGGCTCCTGGTGACCACCGTGGGCCGCGGAGAACGTGAACTGTAGGTCCCATTACACGCAGGGGGGAACCGAATGCCCAAGATTCTGTTGGTCGACGACGCTGCCTTCATGCGGATGCGCTGCTCGAAGCTGCTGACGGAACATGGCTTCGAGGTCGCGGAGGCAGAGAACGGCCAGGAGGCCATCGCGATGTACCAGAACTACCGGCCCGACCTGGTGCTCATGGACATCACGATGCCGGTGATGGACGGGATCACCGCCACGCGGGAGATCAAGAACATCGATCCGGAAGCGAAGGTGGTCATGGTCTCGGCGCTGGGGCAGCAGACGATGGTCATTGAAGCGATCAAAGCAGGCGCCAAGGACTTTGTCGTCAAGCCCTTCGAGCCGGAGAAGATCCTGGCCACCGTCAGGAAGTTCGTCGGCTAGACGGCCATGCGCAGTCGAGTACAGCAACCGATCCGCGTCCTGGTGGTGGATGACTCCGCCTTCATGCGCAAGGTGCTGACCGACCTGCTGCAGTCAGACCCGCAGATCACGGTGGTTGGCACCGCGCGCGACGGCAAGGAGGGCGTGGAGAAGACCTTCCAGCTGCAGCCCGATGTGGTGACGCTGGACATCGAGATGCCCGTCCTGGACGGCTACGGCACGTTGCGGCAGATCATGGCGCGGCGGCCGACGCCGGTGGTGATGGTCTCGAGCCAGACCATGGAGGGGGCCGAAGCGACCATCCGGGCGCTGGCCCTGGGTGCGGTCGACTTCGTGGCCAAGCCGTCAGGCTCCATCTCCTTGAACATGCACGTCGCCCGGGACGAGCTGGTGGCCAAGGTGAAGGCCGCCGCCGGAGCCACGCCCCGCCTGCGGCCCGTGGCTGCCGCAGCGCCCGTGCGGACGCAGGAGCAGCAGTGGGCCGTCCTGCGGCGGCAGGCTGCCGAGGCGGGACGGCCGCCGCGGCGGCTGGTGGTCATCGGCTGCTCCACCGGGGGACCGGGGGCCCTGCACCAGATCATCCCGCGCCTGCCGGCCGACCTGCCCGCAGGGGTGCTGGTGGTGCAGCACATGCCCCCCGGCTTCACCCGCTCGCTGGCCGAGCGGCTCGACCAACTGTCGCCCATCGCGGTGAAGGAGGCGCAGGCCGGCGACCGCGTGCGGCCCGCGCAGGTCCTGGTGGCGCCCGGCGGGTACCACATGACGGTGGACGCCGAGGGCCGCATCCAGCTGGACCAGCGGCCACCCATGCACGGCGTGCGCCCGGCGGTCGACGTCACCTTCGAGTCGGTGATCCCGCTGTGGGGGAGCAGGCTGGTGGGGGTCATCCTGACCGGGATGGGCTTTGACGGGGCCAAGGGCATGCTGAGCCTGAAGCGGGCAGGGGGCTGGACCATCGCAGAGGACGCCTCCACCTGCGTGGTGTACGGCATGCCGAAGGTCGTGGTGGAAATGGGGGCCGCCAACGAGGTCCTGCCAGTACACGCGATCGCCGAGGCCATCACGCGCGCGGTGGGAGAGGGTTAGGCCATGAACTTGCCGGGCTACCGGCTGTTCCAGCGGACGGTGCTGGACCTCACCGGGATCGACCTGGATTCCTACAAGGGCACGCAGATGGAGCGCCGGCTGCAGACGATCATGCGCCGGGCGGGGGTGAGTGACCTCGCTGCGTACGCCCGCCTGCTTTCCAGCTGCCCGGAGCGGGTGAAGGAGTTTCGCGACTTCCTCACCATCAACGTCTCCGAATGGCTGCGGAACCCGGACAAATTTGAAGAACTGCAGAAGGTAATTCTGCCGGAGTTGTTGAAGCGAAATCGCACGCTGCGCATATGGAGCGCGGGCTGCAGCAACGGCTCGGAGCCCTACTCGGTGGCCATGCTGCTGGACGAGATCGACCCCGCCGGGCGCCACCAGATCCTGGCCACCGACCTGGACGGCGAGATCCTGAAGGCTGCCCGGGCGGGCATCTACCAGGAGCGGGACCTCCGAAACGTCTCCCCCGCCCGGCGGGCCCGGTACTTCACCCAGGAGGGGCCGAACTTCCTCCTCACCGACCGTCTGAAAGCCCGCGTGCGGTTTGAGCAGCACAACCTGCTCTCCGACCCGTTCCCGACTGACCTCGATCTGATCCTCTGCCGGAATGTGGTCATCTACTTCACCGAGGAGGCCAAGGATCAGCTCTACCGCAGGTTCCATGCGGCCCTGAAACCCGGTGGCATCCTCTTTGTCGGCGGCACGGAGAGCCTGTTGAAAGCAAGAGAACTTGGCTACGCGAGCGTCTCGCCCTTCTTCTACCGGGCGGTGAAGTAAGAGGGCCGAGGCGATCAGGCCTGGATATAGAAGGGAAGGAACGTCCAACCATGTTAGTAAAGGCGGAGTTTGTCAACCCCTTCCTCGTGTCTGCCAGTCAGGTGCTGCAGACCGAGACCGGTACCCAGGTCACCAAGGGTGAGGTGTACATCGAGGATTCGCCGCTGGAGTCCGATGAGGTGACGGTTCTCATCGGCGTGGTGGGCCGCGTCCAGGGCCTCGTGCTCTACGGCATGACCGAGCAGACGGGGCGCAACCTCGTGGCCGCCATGACGGGGGAGGAGGTCCCCGTGTTCGACGCGATGTGCGAGTCGGCCGTGGCCGAGCTGGGCAACGTCATCACCGGCCTCGCGTCCGGCGAGCTGGAGGCTGCCGGCTACCCGTGCAAGATCGCGCCGCCCTCGGTCGTCGTCGGCAAGGGGACGTCGATCTCTACGTTGTCCATAAAACGACTGGTGATCCCCCTGGAGACCAGCCTGGGGTCGATCACCGTCCATGTGGCATTGCGGGAGGTTTATTGACAGGGCCGGGTGGCAGCGGTAGTCTAATACCAATCACCGCTGTCCAGCCCGGCAGATGCCGCAGCCATGGGAACGGCTGGCGATCAAGCCCAGGCGGGCTTGCTTGCCAGCCGTTTTTCGATACCCATGTGTCGCACTTGACTGAAGAGGTGATGGAGTTTGCAGCCCATTCGTGTCGTGCTCGCAGGGGCCACCGGCAAGGTCGGGCAGGTCATCGCCCGCGCCGTGGCGCAGGAGCCGGGCTTCGTCCTCGCCGGTGCCCTCGCGCGGGAGGGGGTCGGCCGGAACCTGGCCGAACTGGTGAACCTCGGCGGGCGCCCAGGCCCGCTGATCCACGGCTCGCTGGAGGAGTTCCGCGCAACCGGCGCCCAGGCGGACGTGCTGGTGGACTTCACGGCGGCCGCCGCCGCACGCCGCACCATCCCGGCCGCCATCGCCGCCGGCATCGCACCGGTGGTGGGCACCACCGGGTTTGCGCCCGGCGAGGTTGAGGCGTGGGCGGAGGCCTGTCGAAAACGCGGGCTGGGCGGCGCCTTCATCGCCAATTACGCCGTGGGGATGATGCTGCTGATGCGGTTCGCCGAAGAGGCCAGGCGCTTCTTCCCCGACGTGGAGATCATCGAGATGCACCACAAGACCAAGCTCGACGCCCCGTCGGGCACGGCACTGCGCACCAAGGCCCGCCTGGAGCGGGGCCGGGGGGATCTGGCCGCCCCGGAGGTGCCGGTGCACAGCGTGCGCCTGCCGGGCCTCGTGGCGCACCAGGAGGTGATCTTCGGCGGACCGGGCCAGACCCTGACCATCCGGCACGACGCGCCGACCCGCGAGGCTTACGTCCCCGGCGTCCTGATGACCTGCCGCTGGGTGCTGCAGGAGAAGCGGGTGGCCTTCGACCTGGAGGAGGTCGCCTTCTCCGGCTGATCCGCCCCGCACGCCGCCCCGGTCCCCCGCTCCGCACCCTGCCCCAAGCCTACCCATAGAATGGGGTGAGGTTCGGTAGGATTGGAGGACTAGGTGGATGAGCGTGTACGGCAAGCAAATCGCCGTGATCGGCGGGGACCGGCGCATGGCCGAGGCGGTGCACTTCCTGCTCAGGGCCGGCGCCCGGGTCCGGGTGGCTGGCCTGGAGTGGGAAGACCGCTTCGCCGGCGTGGAGGTCTGCTCTTCGGGGGCCGAGGCCCTCACGGGAGCGCAGGCCGTCATCCTGCCGGTCCAGGGGGTCAGCCCCGACGGAACGGTCTACACCGCCGACGGCGTTCCACCCTGCGTGGTCGATCTGGATGGCCTGCGTCGCTGCGCCCGCGGCGCCCCGGTCTTCGTGGGCCTGAGCAACCCGTACCTGAACCGGATCTGCGAGGAGGCCGGGCTGCCGCTGATCGAGTACCGGGAGGCCGACCACTTCGCGACGTGGAACTCGATCCCCTCGGCCGAGGGGGCCATCCAGATGGCGATGGAGTCCACCCCGTTCACCATCTTCGGCAGCCGCTCGCTGGTGATCGGTTTCGGCCGCACCGGCAAGGCCATCGCCATGCTGCTGAAGGGGCTGAACGCGGAGGTCTCCGTCGCTGCCCGCAGCGAACTGGACCAGGCCCGCATCTGGGCCGCCGGCTACCGCCCCGTGGAGTGGGCCGCCCTGCCGCAGGCCGTGGCGGAGGCGGACATCATCTTCAACACCGTGCCGGCGCCGGTCCTCACGCGGGAGGTCCTGGCCAGGGCTCCGGGCCACGCGGTGATCGTCGACGTGGCCTCGGCCCCCGGAGGCACCGACTTCGAGGCCGCGCGGGAGCTGAGGCTCACGGCCCGGCTGGCGCCGGGGCTGCCGGGGATCGTCGCCCCGGTCACGGCCGGCCGCATCATCGCCGAACTCGTCGTTCGCCACCTCCGACGGACCGATGCCATGGAGGGGGAGCGGTGAGCATGGGAGAACTGGCCGGCAAGCGCATCGGCGTCGCACTCTCGGCCTCCCACTGCAACCTGGGCCGGGCGATGGCCCAGCTCCGGCGGCTGCGGGACGAGGGCGCGGAAATCATCCCGATCATCTCGGCAAACGTGCGGACCACCGAGACCCGATTTGGGAAGCCTGACGACTGGATCACGCAGATTGAGCAGATCACGGGCCGCCTGCCCCTGATGACCATCCCCGAGGTGGAGCCCTTCGGGCCGAAGGTGAAACTCGACTGCCTCGTGATCATGCCCTGCACGGGCAACACCATGGCGAAGCTCGCCAACGCCATCAACGACACGCCGGTCTGCATGGCCGCCAAGGCCCAGATGCGCAACCACCGGCCTGTCGTGCTGGCCGTGACCACCAACGACGGCCTGGGCATGAACGCCCGCAACCTTGGTACCCTCCTGGTGGCCAGGAACATCTATTTCGTGCCGTTCCGCCAGGACGATCCGTTCGGCAAGCCCACTTCCATCGATGCGGACATCGAGGACTACCTGATTCCCACCATTCTCGCTGCGATGGAGGGCAGGCAGGTGCAGCCCCTGCTGCTCGGACCGAAGCACGGGTAGGCGACCCGGGCGGGCCGCCGGCGGAAGGGCGCAGGATTACGACGGAAAGGATGGATTCGTTATGAAGAACGTCGCCGTTGTGGGCGCCACCGGCGCCGTCGGCCACGAACTCCTCGCCCTGCTGGAGGCCCGCAACTTCCCCGTGGGGCGGCTGCTCCCGCTGGCCAGCAGCCGCAGTGCCGGCACCACCGTCACCTTCCGGGGCGAGCCCGTCACCGT
The DNA here is from genome assembly GCF_040797425.1 of Symbiobacterium sp. Lineage (NCBI taxonomy): Bacteria > Bacillati > Bacillota > Clostridia > Eubacteriales > Symbiobacteriaceae > Symbiobacterium > Symbiobacterium sp. Next base: position 77,366 of record NZ_JBFNEH010000005.1, read on the forward strand.
TGAGGAGGCCACCCCGGCGGCCTTCGCCGGCATGGACCTGGTCTTCTTCGCCGCCACCGGTTCGCTCTCGCGGCAGCTGGCCCCGGCAGCCGTCCAGGCGGGGGCGGTCGTCATTGACAAGTCCTCCACCTGGCGCATGGACCCCGAGGTGCCCCTGGTGGTGCCCGAGGTGAACCCCGAGGATCTGCGCAAGCACAAGGGGATCATCGCCAGCCCCAACTGCACCACCATCGGCCTGGTGATGGCCCTGAAGCCGCTGCACGACCTGGCCCGCATCACGCGGGTGATCGTCACCACCATGCAGGCGGTCTCGGGCACCGGCAAGGAGGCCATCGAGGAGCTGGAAGCGCAGACCCGTGCCTGGGCGGAGGGGCAGGCTTTCGAGCTGCCGCATAGCGTCTACAAGCGGCAGATCGCCTTCAACGTGCTGCCTTACGCCGAGACCTTTACCGACAACCTGTACACGACCGAGGAGCTGAAGCTCTCGGCTGAGACCCGCAAGATCATGGGCATTCCGGACCTGCAGGTGACCATGACGTGCACCCGGGTGCCGGTCTTCGTCGGCCACTCGGAGTCGGTGCTCGTGGAGTTCGAGCGGAAGGTGACCCCGGCCGAGGCGCGGGAGGCCCTCAGCCGCTTCCCGGGCGTCCGGGTGATCGACGACCCGCACCAGTTCGTCTTCCCCACCGCCCTCGACGCAGCGGGCACCGACGACACGCTGGTCGGCCGCATCCGGGAGGACCTGACCAACGAGAAGGGGCTCTGGCTCTGGATCGTGAGCGACAACCTGCGCAAGGGCGCCGCCACGAATGCCGTACAGATCGCAGAGAAGCTCCTGGAAATGCAGCTGGTCTAGGCTGCGCCCGTGCCGGGTTGGCCCGACACCTGAGAGGAGGGACGCCGGCTCGGCATGCGGATTATCGTTCAGAAGTTTGGGGGCACCTCCGTCGCCACGGCGGAGGGGCGCGAGGCGGTCATGCGCCGCGTGCGGCAGGCCTTGCAGGACGGTTACAGCGTGGTGGTCGTGGTCTCCGCCATGGGGCGCGAGGGCGACCCGTACGCCACCGACACGCTGATCCAGCTGGCCCACGCGGCTACGACCGATCTGCATCCCCGTGAGATGGACCTGCTGCTCTCCTGCGGGGAGATCATCTCCAGCGTGGTCATGGCCGCCACCCTCACCGCTGCGGGCATCCCCGCCGTGGCCCTCACCGGTGGCCAGGCCGGTATCCAGACTGATGACCACTACGGCTCCGCGCAGATCCTGAAGGTGGACCCGGCCCCGGTACTTTCCCGCCTCAGGGAGGGGCTGGTGGCCGTGGTGGCCGGTTTCCAGGGCGTGAACGCCGCCGGCGAGGTGACCACCCTGGGCCGGGGCGGCTCCGACACCACGGCCGCGGCGCTGGGCGGGGCTCTCAGGGCCGAGGTGGTGGAGATCTACACCGACGTGGACGGCGTCAAGACCGCCGACCCGCGGCTGGTGGCGGAGGCCCGCACCCTCACCGTGACGACCTATGACGAGATCGCCCAGATGGCGCACTACGGGGCCAAGGTGGTGCACCCCCGGGCGGTGGAGATCGCCATGCAGCACCGGGTACCCATTCGGGTGCGCTCCACCTTCAGCGACGGGCCGGGCACACTGATCACGTACAGCGCCGAGGCCGGCGTGATGTTCAGCGAGCCGTTCTCCGACCGCCTGGTCACGGCGGTCACCCACGTGGTGGGCCTCGCCCAGGTGGTGGTGAAGACCGGGCGCGACTGGGCGACGCCCCGGCTCTTCCGCCGCCTGGCCAACGCCGGCATCTCGGTGGACCTGATCAGCGTCTCACCGGAGCAGAGCGCCTTCTCCATTCCGGAGCAGCGCGCGGCCCAGGCCGAGATCATCCTCACCGAGCTGGGCCTTGTGGACATCCAGGTCCGCCACGGCTGCGCCAAGGTGACGGTGGTCGGCTCCGGCATGCGGGGCCGCCCCGGGGTGATGGCCACGGTGGCGGAGGCGCTCTACGCCGCAGAAGTACCCATATGGCAAACGGCGGACTCGCACGTCACCATCTCCTGCCTGATCCCGGCCGCCGACGTGCAGCGGGCCGTGCAGGCGCTGCACGACGCCTTCGAGCTGGGCAGGCCCTGATCTGATCCATCTTGATTGAGGAGGGATCCCCGTGTCGACCTTTGGACGGCTCCTGACCGCCATGGTGACCCCGATGAGCCGAGACGGAGCAGTGGACTTCAAGCGGGCGGAGGAGCTGGCGAAACATCTGGTGGCGGCAGGTTCCGAGGGTCTGGTGGTCGCCGGCACCACCGGCGAGTCGCCCACGCTGTCGCACGAGGAGAAGCTGCGTCTGTTCCAGACGGTGGTGGACGCCGTGGGAGACCGGGTACCTGTCATCGCCGGGACCGGGTCGAACAACACGGCGGAGACCATTCGCTTCTCGCGGGAGGCGGCGCGCACCGGAGTGCACGGGCTGCTGCTGGTCACGCCCTACTACAACAAGCCGCCCCAGGAGGGACTCTACCGGCACTTCCGGGCGGTAGCGGAAGCGGTAGACCTGCCGTGCATCCCGTACAACGTGCCCTCCCGCACGTCGGTGAACATGCTGCCGGAGACGACGGTGCGGCTGGCCCGGGACGTGCCCAACATCGTGGGCATCAAGGAGTGCGCCGACGTGGGCCAGCTGGGGGAGATCCTCCGGGGGGCGCCCGAGGGCTTCCGGGTCTGGTCGGGCGAAGACGCCAACCTGCTGCCCTACCTGACCGTGGGGGCGTACGGGATCATCAGCGTGGCCAGCCACGTGGTGGGCCCGCAGATGCAGGAGATGATTCGGGCCTTCCTGGACGGCGACACCGCCCGGGCGGCCGCCTGGCACCGCCGGCTGCTGCCGGTGTTCAAGGGGCTGTTTGCGGTGACCAACCCGATTCTGGTGAAGGCCGCCCTGGAGATGACGGGCTTCCCGGTGGGGCCGGTGCGGCTGCCGCTGGTGGACGCCACCGAGGCGCAGCGCGAGGCCCTGCGCGAGGCGCTGGCGGAGGCGGATGTGCTGTAGCTGGCGGTGGAGTGTGGGCGGTTGGCTGTGAGTTGTGGGTTGTGAGGGAGAGGCCGCGGCCGTTGGGGCCGCGGCCGCTCCCGCGTGGGTCAAGGTGAACGTAAGGCGGCCGGTGGGCACTGAGGAGACGGTTGACGGGGCGCGGGCGTTGGCGCTGAGTGAGGGGCGGGAGGCTGCCGTGGACGCCGAACCTCGCCCGGCACGGTGGAACGTGCGAACCGTCATCCAGACTTGGGCTGACAGTGTTGCGGGACGCATGGAGTTGGACTGCTCGGTACAAGCCGTATAAAGATATAAGAAGATAAGGATCTAACTATCCACATAACCATCACCAACCATAGTCAACATAAGAAAACTTATCGGACGTCATACCGCCGCAACACTTCTGCACGTGCAGAAGCAGGGGGTACACATCGAGTTCGGGGACCCGACCCACAGGCCGGCCACCGGTGGTCAACGGGCGCCCAGTCCGTGCACGGTTCCAAGCACGGAGACGAACAGCGTGGCCCGCCGGTGGTATTCGGGCACGTCTGCAGGCAGCAGTCCGCAGGCGTATTCGACGTCCACCTGCCAGCCGAGCAGGGTGCGCCGGGCAGAGACCGCGCCGCAGCCCGTGCAGTTGAACCCGCAGCCGTCGTCGACGCCGCTCCACGCTGAGGTGAACGCTGCCACCGCCCGCTCTTGCGCTGCCTCCGCACTCAGCCACGAGGACCAGAGAAGGAGCAGCAGACCGACGAGCACGACCAGGCGGGAGCAGGCTTCGCGGCGGGGAGTGCCCAACGCGATGTTTGCCGTGGCGGATGCCGAGGCACTGCCGTTCGCGGATGGATCCTTCGACGTGGTCACCTGCCGCATCGCGGCGCACCACTTCCCCGCGGTGGACCGCTTCTGCCGGGAGGCGGCCCGGGTGCTGAGGCCGGGCGGCAGGCTGGTGGTGGTGGACAACGTGGCCCCGGAAGAGCCGGACCTGGACCGGTTCATCAACGAGGTTGAGAAGCTGCGGGATCCCAGCCATCACCGGGCGTACCGGCTGTCCGAGTGGAAGGGGTTCGTGGAGGAAGCGGGCCTGCACTTCACGGTGGCCCACCGGTTCACCAGCTGGGTCGACCGGGAGGACTGGCTGGCGCGGGCCAACACCCCCCCGGCGGTGGCCGACCAGGTCCGCACGGTGCTGGCCGGGGCGCCGGCGGCCGCGCGGGAGCGCTTCCGCATCACGGCAGACGGGTTCATACTGCACAAGGCGATCCTGGTGGGACAGAAGCCGCAAGGCGGGCGGTGACGCCAGGTGCGGCACCGAGGACCGGAGTGAGCTGAATCCGGCACGCGCTGAGCCAGGCCGGAGGGAGCGTGTACGGGAAGTCCCGGGCCGTCGCGGGCCCGGGCGGAGGCGAGTGTAGCCGTGAAGGCGCGACGGAAACGGGAGCACAGCCCGAAGTGCGCGTGGATACAAAGATCTGCATGCGCGTACCCACGGGCCTGAATGAACTGCAATAACGGCCGGAAGAACGGGTCGACCGCTTCGCAGGGGCGCGGTCGGCTCGTTAGCTATTTCCGGCACCGTTGCTTGTAAGCGCGTAGGCTATTGGGTATAATCCTAAGGAAGGTCTGTTGAACGGCGAACCGGGAGAAGAGAACGGCGGCTGGACGGCCCCTCGCACCGGAACGGCGGGTGGTGCGTTGCGGCGACAGTCGCCTCAACCCGCAGCGGTTGCTCTTCTCCTGATCCCCCATACCGCGATGCGCGTGTGCATGAGGACGGCGCCTCATGCAATGGGGGTTTGTTTTGCTGTGCGATCATTACATAATAGGGCGCCCGTGGGAGCCCTTCAAAAGGAGGAACGCATTCGTTTGGCGCGTCACCGCGAGAAAACAAACAAGTTGCACGTCATCCCCCTGGGGGGGCTTGGCGAGATCGGCAAGAACAGCATGGCGGTTCAGTATGGCGACGACATCATCGTGATCGACGCCGGCCTCTCCTTTCCCGACGAGGAGATGCTGGGGATTGACATCGTGATCCCGGATTTCACCTACCTCCTGGAGAACCGGGAGAAGGTGCGGGCGCTGCTGATCACCCACGGCCACGAGGACCACATCGGCGCCGTCTCGTATCTGCTGCGGAACCTTCCCGTCCCGGTCTACGCCACCCGGCTGACGCTGGGCCTGATCGAGGGCAAGCTGGAGGAAGCGGGGGTGCCGCTGCCGCCGGGGTCTCAGGCCGTCAGGGCAGGCGACCAGGTGAAGCTGGGGCCGTTTACCTGCGAGTTCATCCGGGTGAACCACTCCATCCCCGACTCCTGCGCGATCGCCGTGACCACCCCGGTCGGCACGATCCTGCACACCGGCGACTTCAAGTTCGACCAGACGCCCATCGACGGCGAGTTCACCGACTACCAGCGGCTGACCGAACTGGGGAAGAAGGGCGTTCTCGCCCTGTTGGCCGACTCCACCAACGCCGAGCGGCCAGGCTACACGCCGTCGGAGCGGTCGGTGCGCCCCAACCTGGAGCGGGTCTTCCGAGACGCCAGGGGGCGCATCCTCATGGCCACCTTCGCGTCGAACGTCCACCGGATTCAGCAGGCCATCTCCATCGCCGCCGAACTGGGCAAGAAGGTGGCCGTCGTCGGCCGGTCCATGGAGAACACGGTGAAAATCGCCCTGGAACTGGGTTATCTGCACGTACCCGACGGGACGATCCTCCCCGTCGAGGAGCTGCGCCGGCTGCCGCTGCAGAGCCAGGTGATCCTGACCACCGGGTCGCAGGGCGAGCCCATGAGCGCTCTCAGCCGCATGTCGGTGAACGACCACAAGGCGGTCGAGATTATCCCTGGCGATACGGTGCTCTTCGCCGCCACTGCCATTCCTGGCAACGAGAAGTCCGTGGCCCGGACGGTGAACAATCTCTACCGGCGCGGGGCCGAGGTCATCTACGACCGGAGTGCCGGCGTGCACGTCTCCGGACACGCCAGTCAGGAAGAGCAGAAGCTGATGATCAACCTCACCCGGCCGAAGTTCTTCGTGCCGATCCACGGCGAGTACCGGATGCTGCTCAAGCACAAGCAGACGGCCGAGGCGTGCGGCGTGCCGCCCGAGAACATTCTTATTGGCGAGAACGGCACGATCTTCGAGTTCACCCGCAACTCGGCGCAGATTGTGGGCAAGGTCACGTCCGGCCAGGTACTGGTCGACGGGCTGGGCGTGGGCGACGTCGGCAACATCGTGCTGCGTGATCGCAGGCAGCTTGCCCAGGAGGGCATCCTGGTCGTGGTCGTCGCCGTCGACCGCGAGACCGGGATCATCGTGGGCGGGCCCGACATGGTGAGCCGCGGCTTCGTCTACGTGCGGGAGTCGGAAGGGCTCCTGGAGGAGGCGAAGGAGCGGGTGCGCCGTACCCTGGCCGAGCAGATGGACCGCAACGTGCCGGAGTGGGCCGTGCTGAAGAGTTCCATCCGCGACGTGCTCTCCCGGTACCTGTACGAGCGGACGCACCGCCGGCCGATGATCCTGCCCATCATCGTGGAGGTCTAGGCGGCGGCCGATTGGGTCAACGAAAAACGGGCACGCTAATGGGGCGAGGGCTCTTCCTCGCCCCACTCTGCTTGCACGGGAGGGTTGCTCAGGATGCCGAACCTCCGCGAGTTCACCCCCTCGGAAATCATGGCCCAGATGCCGCAGGCGCGCAGCGTGCTGGCCAAGCACTTCGGGGAGGAAGGGATCCGCACGGCCTCCGGCTTCCGCCTGCGCGACCTTGCCCGGCACAAGGGCGTCGAGTTGGGCACCGTGATCCGCGACCTGAAGGACGTGGCCCGGTCCACCGGTACCATCTGGTAGCCGAGTCTCTCTGTCCGGGAGTGTGACCGATGCTGTTCAGAAACGAGGAGCCGACGGGCACGCCGATTCCCGGCATGGTCCCGGGGCCAGACCCCGCCGTGCCGGACAAACCGCCGCTGCCGACCGCTCCCCCGTTGGCGCCGAAGAATCCCGCCCTCGAGAACCTGGAGGCCCTCGGCACTACCCAGGTGCCGGTGGTGTCGCCCAACATCCACCTGCTGACCATCATCGGCCAGGTGGAGGGGCACCTCACACTGCCGCCGCAGAACAAGACCACCAAGTACGAGCACATCATCCCGCAGCTGGTCGCCGTGGAGCAGAGCCCGGAGATCGAGGGGCTGTTGCTGGTGCTCAACACGGTGGGCGGCGACGTGGAGGCCGGGCTGGCCATCGCCGAGATGATCGCCAGCCTGTCCAAGCCCTCCGTGTCGCTGGTGCTGGGCGGCGGCCACTCCATCGGCGTGCCCATCGCCGTGAGCACCACGTACTCCTTCATCGCCACCACGGCCACGATGACCATTCACCCGATCCGCCTGACGGGGCTGGTCATCGGCGTGCCGCAGACGTACGACTACCTTGACAAGATGCAGGACCGGGTGATCCGCTTCGTGGTGGCCAACTCCAATTGCAGCGAGCAGCGCTTCCGGGAGCTGATGTTCCGCACCGGGGAACTGGCCCGGGACGTGGGCACCATCGTCGTGGGGCCGGACGCCGTCAAGGAAGGCCTGATCGATGAGGTGGGCGGCCTCTCCGATGCCGTGCGGAAGCTGAGGCAGCTGATCGCCGAGCGCAAGCAGGCCCGGCCGGGGGTGGTACAGTGACGGACTGCGGTCCTGGCGTGCTCTGGTCGGCACTGCCGCTGGAACTGGTGCTGGAAGGGCTCGTCCAGCCCCCCGCGGCGGTGCGGGAGGTGGTCGTGGACGGGCGGCTGCTGCAGGTGACACCGGGAGGCGACGGGCACGGCACCGTCGTCCGGCTGATCTCCGGCCGCGCAGAGGACTACCTGGACGCCCGGTTCCAGCCCGGGGCCCGGGTTCGGCTGGGCAGGAACGGCTGACGCTGCAGACCAGGCCCGCGGGCCTGGTCTCTTTCACGGCTGGGGGTTGTAATTAGAATCATTCTCGATTAGGATAGATAGCGGGGGTGCGGGAGGTCAGAAGGAAGGAAACGGCGCGCTCGCACCCGAAACCATTAAGGACTGCTTCGGTAAGGAGAGAGGTGAGGGCCGTGGCTCTGATGCTGAAGGACATCTACACCCGGCTGCTGGAGCGGGGCCACAAGCTGACGCCCCAGCGCTGGGCGATCATCGCGATCTTCCTGATGAACCGGGGGCGTCACCTCTCGGCCGACGACGTCTACTCCATGCTGAGGGAGACCCACCCGAACAACGGCATCGCCACGGTCTACCGCACCCTGGATCTGCTGGAGGAGATCGAAGTCCTGAAGAAACTGGACTTCGGCGACGGACGCGCTCGGTACGAGGTGCGGGACGAGGACAACCATCATCACCATCACCTGGTCTGCCAGCGCTGCGGCAAGATCACGGAGTTCGAGGACGACCTGCTCGGGGCCCTGGAGGCCGCGATCGAGCGGAAGACGGGCTTCCGCATCGACGACCACGTGGCCAAGTTCTTCGGGATCTGCGCGGAGTGCCAGGCGAAGGAAAAGGAAGCCAGCCAATCCCAGACCCAGGCCTGAACGGAACATAGACCGGGGAAGGGGCCGGTGCGGCGGAGCGCACCGGCCTTTTCGCTTGTGGTATAATGTAGGCATGGCATCCAACCTTTGGAGATTCAGGGGGTTCTGCAGTGGCGCAGCGTCGGTCGGCCGGTAAGTCAAACAGGGCTGGAGGCGAGGGGGCCGGACTCCATCAGGAGGTCCGGGGCCTCCTGATCACCGCGATCGGCGCCTGGTTCCTGCTCTCGCTGGCGGGCAAGGGCGGCGGCCTCCTGGGCAACCTGCTGAGCCGCGGGCTCCTGGCCCTCGTGGGCGAGCTGGGGGCCTGGCTGCTCTCCGTCCTCGTGGTCTGGTTTGGGCTCTACCTCATCTACCTGCGCTTCCACCGGCGTCCCTTCCACTGGAAACGCCAGGGCTGGGGGCTGCTGTTGGTCTTCCTCGCCTTTGAGTTGATCGTGCAGTTGGTCACCCAGGGACACGTGGACGAAGGCGGTCTGCTGGGCGGCTCCCTGGAGAACGCCAAGCGAGGCCTGGGTGGCGGGCTGGTCGGCTACGCCCTTGCCGTTCCGCTGACGCGAGTGTTCGGGGAGGCCGGCCGCTGGGTCTTCGCCGCCACTGCAGCTCTGATCGGCCTGGTGCTCTCCACGGGGGTCTCGCTGGGAGGCGTGCTCGAGTGGTTGAAGTCCCGCTTCCTGGCCGGCGCCCGCGGCGCCAGGGATATGGCGGACGACTTCGTGGAGCTGGTGAGGCGGCAGCCGGGCGAGGAGGGCGAAGGCGCCTCGGCCGGTGGCGAACGGTCCGGCCGCAAACGCATGGCCGCCAGCGAGGAGCTGAACACGATCGGAGACCTGCGCCGGAAGGAGGCCGCGGCCGGGCGGACGGCGGCGACCGGTGCGGGGGCCGAGGAGCCGCATGTGCCGATCATCCGCCAGCCGGGCTCCGAGTGGCAGGCGGTCAGCGGGCAAGCTGCACCGGGAGGCGCCGGGGCGGGACTGGCAGGTGCCGACGGCGTTCCTGCGGGTACATCACCCCTTGCTGCCGGCGGGGGACCAGCCGCGGAAGGAGCCTACGCTGCAACCGGAGTCCCGGTGGCCGCTTCTGTGCGCACCGCAGCCGACGCGCCGGGGGCGCAGGCTGGCTCTGAGGTCGCTGTCCCGGGCGGGCGCAGCGCCGAGGGCGGGGGGACTCGCGGCGCTCGTGGGGCCGGCGGTCCGCGTCCCGCCGCCGCAGGTGCGGGGACCGCCGAGCACGTGGCGGTCGGCGCTTCGGGTGCTGCCGGCACGCCCGGCGGCACGTCCGCCCCGCGAGGGGAGGAAGCCGGGCCGGTTCCCGTTGTGCAGGGTGAGAAGGGGCAACTGGCCATCGACCCCGCAAAGCTGGGGACGGCGTACCAGCTGCCGCCGCTATCGCTGCTTCCCAAGCCGCAGCAGAAAGGGCAGCAGAGCCACCAGGACCACCTGGCCCGGGCGCAGCTCCTCGAGCACACGCTGCGGACCTTCGGGGTCGAGGCCCGGGTGATCGCGATCAGCCCCGGCCCGGCCGTCACCCGCTATGAGCTGCAGCCCGGCCCGGGGGTGCGGGTCAACAAGTTCACGCAACTGGCCGACGACCTGGCGCTGGCCCTGGCTGCCGAGGACATCCGGATCGAGGCGCCGATTCCCGGCAAGGCGGCGGTGGGCATCGAGGTTCCGAACAAGGAGCGGCTTGCGGTGCACCTGCGCGAGGTGATGGAGACGCCGCTCTGGGTGAACGCCACCTCCAAGCTCACGGTGGCCATCGGCAAGGACCAGGCCGGCAACCCCGTGGTGGGCGACCTGGCCAAGATGCCGCACCTCCTCATCGCCGGCTCCACGGGTTCCGGCAAGTCCGTATGCATGAACACCATCATCTGTTCGCTGCTCTTCCGGGCGCGGCCAGATGAGGTCAAGATGATGATGATCGACCCGAAGATGGTCGAGCTCTCAATCTATAACGGGATCCCGCACCTCATGGCGCCGGTCATCACCGACGTGAAGCAGGCTGCGGGCTACCTGAAGGGCGCCGTGAAGGAGATGGAGAGCCGCTACGAGCTCTTCGCCTCCGTGGGCGTGCGGAATATCACCCAGTATAACCAGCTCTGCCGCGATGACCCCGGGCCCGACCCGGAACACCCCCGCCAGCCACTTCCCTACGTGGTGATCTTCGTCGACGAGCTGGCAGACCTGATGATGGTGGCCCCGGTGGATGTGGAAGACGCCATCTGCCGGCTGGCGCAGATGGCCCGGGCCTGCGGCATGCACCTGGTCATCGCCACCCAGTCGCCGCGGGTCGACGTGATCACGGGCCTGATCAAGGCCAACATTCCGTCCCGCATCGCCTTTGCGGTCTCCTCCCAGGTGGACTCCCGGGTGATCCTGGACTACGCCGGTGCGGAGCGTCTGCTGGGCCGGGGCGACATGCTCTACCACCCTGCCGGCCACTCCAAGGCGGTGCGGGTGCAGGGCGCCTTCATCCACGAGCGGGAGATCGATCAGATCGTGAAGTTCGTCAAGGCCCAGGCGCAGCCGGTCTTCACCGCCCAGCAGGTAGAGGTGGAGGTGACCGGGCGGCGCGGGCACGGGTCCGGCAACGGCGAGGGCGAGCACACCTCGGCCCTCGACGAGGCCTTCCCCCTCGCCTGCCGCATCGTGGTCGAGCACGGCCAGGCCTCGGTGTCGCTCCTGCAGCGGCGGCTCAGGTGTAATTACACCAAGGCGGCGCGGCTCATCGACATGATGGAGGAGCGGGGATTCATCGGCCCGCACCAGGGCTCGAAGCCCCGGGAAGTGCTGCTCACGATGGCCCAGTGGCAGGAGATCTTCGGCGACAGCGGGGCAGGCGGCGAGGTCGCTTCGACCCGGGAGGAGTAGGAGACATCTGCACAGGACCTGCGCCGGCAGCCTGAAGAGGCCCGCCGGCGCTGTTTCGCGGTGCCGGGGCAGGGGGGTGCGGCCCTCCTGTGGGTGATGCGCGCCAGGTGCGAGAGCATGGGTGCTGGCCTGGCGGGAGGGAAGGGGGGCCGCTCAGCGAACTCACCCGAGGCACTCGTGCCAGCGACGGTGCACGAGTACGTCGGCAACTTGTCCCAACCGTACCCGAGAGGCCCCAGCCGCTCTTCCTGCCAACCGTTGTCCGCCTTCGGACGACTTGCTCCCGGGCCGTTGCCGTAACCCTCCGACAGGGCTACACTAAAGCTGATTTGCCGCGGGATTCATGCAAGCGTTGCAAGGAGTGGACGCGACTTGGCCTTTCGCGACCTGCACGAGTTCATCGCCGCGTGCGAACAGCGCGGTTGGCTGAAGCGCATCAAGGCGCCCGTCAGCCCCTATCTCGAGATTGCTGAGATCACCGACCGGGTCTCCAAGATGCCAGGCGGGGGACCCGCACTGCTGTTTGAGAACGTGGAGGGCTCCCGGTTCCCGGTGCTCACCAACACTTTCGGCTCCATGGAGCGCATCTGCCTGGCCCTGGGCGTGAACCATCTGGACGAGATCGGCCAGCGCATCCGCGAGCTCATGAAGCTGCCGGGACCCGGTGGCGGCCTCTTCGACAAGTTGGGGCAGGGGCTGAAGCTGCTGGACGTGGCCAAGAACACCGCACCGCGCATCGTGAGCCGCGCCCCCTGCCAGGAGGTGGTGCTCACCGGCGACCAGGTGGACCTCTACCAGTTGCCCATCCTCACCACCTGGCCGAAGGACGGCGGGCCCTTTATCACCCTCACCAGCGTGATCACCCGCGACCCCGAGACCGGCGGGCGGAACATCGGCATGTACCGGCTGCACGTCTACGACAAGCGCACCACGGGCATGCACTGGCACAAGCACAAAGACGGCCAGCGCCACTACGATGCCTACGGGGGCACCCGCATGCCCGTGGCCGTGGCCCTGGGCGGCGACCCGGCCACGATCTATTCCGGCTCCGCCCCCCTGCCGCCGGCGATTCCGGAGCTGATGTTCGCCGGGTTCCTCCGGGGCGAGCCGGTGGAGCTGGTCAAGTGCAAGACCATCGACCTGGAAGTCCCCGCCCACGCCGACTTCATCCTGGAGGGGTACGTGGACACTGCGGAGCCGCTGCGCCCCGAGGGGCCCTTCGGCGACCACACCGGCTTCTACAGCCCCGTGGAGCCCTATCCCGTCTTCCACGTGACGGCCATCACCCACCGGCGGGACGCCATCTACCCCGCGACCCTCGTGGGCAAGCCGCCGCAGGAGGACGTCTACCTCGGCAAGGCGACCGAGCGCATCTTCCTGCCGCTGCTGCAGCTCTTCCTCCCGGAAGTCATCGACTACAACATGCCGCCCGAGGGTACCTTTCATAACTGCGTGCTGGTGAAGATCAAGAAGCGCTACCCGGGCCAGGCCCGCAAGGTGGTTCACGGCATGTGGGGCCTGGGGCTGATGATGCTCTCCAAGTGCATCGTGGTGGTGGACGAGCACGTTGACCTGAACAACTACAGCGAGGTCTTCTGGTACGTGACGAGCAACATCGATCCCAAGCGGGACATCTTCTTCGCCGAGGGCCCGCTGGACGACCTGGACCACGCCTCGCCCGTGTGGCGGTTTGGCTCCAAGATGGGCATCGACGCGACCCGCAAGTGGCCGGAGGAGGGCCACCCCCGACCGTGGCCGGAGGAGATCGAGATGTCGCCCGAGATCAAGGAGCGGGTGACGGCCCGCTGGAAGGAGTACGGCTTCTAGCTACGGGCGAAGGTTTCGGCCTGGGTTCGGGGCGTGAGACCGGTTGTACCTCCGCCCTGGCCCGAGCGCGGGATCCAGCAACAGGAAGGAGCGGATGCTCACGTGATGAGCGTCCTGCGCAGGGTGAAGACCATCGCCGAGCTGGTCAAGTTTGAGCACACCGTTCTCAACCTGCCCTTCGCCTACCTGGGCGCTTTCCTTGCCGCAGACGGCTGGCCGACGGGGCGGCAGCTCTTCTGGATCACCGTCGCCCTGGCCGGCGCCCGCACCGCGGCGATGGCGATGAACCGCCTGTTCGACGCCGAGATCGACCGGAAGACGCCCCGCACCGCCGGGCGGCACATCCCGGCGGGGCTGGTGAGCCGGCGGGAGGTGTGGGGCTACGTCGTTGTGGCCCTTGCCGCCTTGCTGCTGGCCGCCGCCAACCTGCACCCCCTGGCCCTGAAACTGTTCCCGCTGGCGGTGGCCACGTTTACCGTCTACCCCTTCACGAAGCGGTTCACGTGGCTCTGCCACGTGTGGCTGGGGCTGAGCGTCTCCTGGGGGGCGTTCGGCGCGTACATCGCCGTGCGCGGCGCCGTGGAGCCGGAGATTTTCATCCTGGTTGCGATCATCACGCTCTGGAACACTGGTTTCGACATCATCTACGGAACGCAGGACATGGAAGCGGACCGGGTGAACGGCGTCTATTCCATTCCCGCCCGCTTCGGCCTGGCTCCGGCCCTGCGCATCGCCCGGGCCGTGCACCTGGCGGTGGTGCTGCTGGTGGGGCTGCTGGGACTCGAGATCGGCCTGCTGCCCCTGGACCTCACCGGGGCGCAGCCGATGATCCTGCCCCCTGCGGCGTGGTCGCCGGCCATGTGGCTCTACCTGGCGGCCTGGGCCCTGGTGGCGGCGCTGCTGCACTACGAGCACAGCATCATCTCCCCCGAGGACATGAGCCGGGTGGACGCCGCCTTCTTCAACGTGAACGGCTACCTCAGCGTGGCCTTCTCGCTCTGCGCCGTGACGGCGCTGCTGCTGAGATGAAACGACCCCGCCGAACCAGGCGGGGTCGATGTTCTTGGGGAGCGAACCTACTCAGCAGCCGGCTCGAACCAGCGCACGCCGCTGCGCCGCAGCGCCGCGACGAGGCCGAGGGCGAAGGCGCCGTCCACGCCGTGGTGGATGGCCGTGCCCACCAGCGTGATCAGCGCCATCTCCAGGTTGCCCCCCAGCGCCCAGACCACGCCCATCTCGAACACGGCGTGGAAGGGCAGCGCGATCAGCATCACGAGCCAGAGCGGCATGCCCCGGTTCCAGGCCCAGTTGCCCACCCAGGCGAACAGGGCGTGGGAGAGCGCCCGGGCTCCGATCGCCGGGCCGACGAAGACGGTAAACCCCAGGGCCGAGCCCAGGCCCACCCCGACGGCGGCGAAGGGGCCCATGAGCATGGCCAGCATGCTGGGCACGTGCGACATGAGCGTGGCCGTGAAGAAGGGCGGGATGGTCACCCGCAGGAACGTGAAGACGATGGGGATCATCAGCGCCAGAGCCGTCAGGATGCCGGTGGCCGCCAGGTCCCCCACGTTCAGCTGGCGTCGCATGCGATCAGATCCTTTCTCTGGCCGCCGCGCCTCCGTCGCGGCGCCGTGGTAATCCCTTAGGGTTGGTTTGTACCACCGACAAGGCGACCATGTCAACCGCTTTCCGACGGTTGGGACCCACGGCCGGCGAGGCGCATAAAATCTAGGGCGAGCCTGAAAAGGGAGGGGGTTGATGATGTCATACGTGGTCAGGCCGGGCGACACGCTCTGGGCCATCGCCAACCGGCTCGGCGTGGGCCTGCCGCAGCTCCTGGCCGCCAATCCCCAGCTTCAGAACCCGAACCTGATCTACGTCGGTCAGCGGCTCACGGTGCCGACGGCCGCCGAGTATGTCGTCCAGCCGGGCGACACCTTCTACGCGATCGCCCAGCGCTACCGCATCAGTGTGGAGTCCCTGGCGGCGGCCAACCCCCAGATCGAGAATCCGGCCTTGATCCGGCCGGGAATGGTGATCTACATCCCCGCCCGTCCGGTACAGCAGTACATCGTGCAGCCCGGCGACACGCTGTGGGCGATTGCCCAGCACTTTGGCACCACGGTGGCGGCGCTGCAGCAGGCGAACCCGGGCGTCAATCCGTACCAGCTGCGCATCGGCCAGCGGCTGAACCTGCCCGTCTCCAACCAGGGGCAGGAGCAGGAGATCGTGGTGCCCCGCGAAAACTACGGCTACGACGAGATGATGGCCGACCTGGCCCGGCTGCGCCAGCGGTACCCCTTCATCGAGGTAGGCTCCATCGGGCAGAGCGTGCTGGGCCGGGACATCCCGGTAGTCCGGCTGGGCACCGGTCCCAAGGAAGTCCACTACAACGGCGCCTTCCACGGCGAGGAGTGGATCACCGCCGTCCTCATGATGAAGTTCATCGAGGTCTACGCCCGGGCGCAGCAACGGGGGGAGCGGATCGGCAACTTCCACGTGCCCACCCTCTGGAGGCAGACGTCCCTCTACGTGGTGCCCATGGTCAACCCCGACGGGGTGGAGATCTCCCAGCACGGGGTCGACCGCTCCAACCCGTACTACGACCTGCTGCTTCAGGCCAACGGCGGTTCCACCAACTTCCGCACCTGGGCCGCCAACGCCCGGGGGGTGGACCTGAACAACCAATTCCCCGCCAACTGGGAGCGGGAGGCGGCGCGGGGCCCGCGCTCCCCGGCCCCCCGGAACTACTCCGGAACCGGCCCCCTCACCGAGCCCGAGGCCATCGCCATGGCGGACTTCACCCGGGCGCACGACTTCCGCCTGGTCATCGCGTGGCACACCCAGGGCGAGGAGATCTACTGGGGCTACGAGGGGCTAGAGCCGCCGGAGTCCGAGCAGATCACGAACCTGTTCGTGGACATCTCGGGCTACCGGCCAGTGCGCAACCTGCAGAGCTGGGCCGGGTACAAGGACTGGTTCATCCAGGACTGGCGGCGCCCCGGCTTCACCATCGAGGTGGGGCGGGGCACGAACCCGCTGCCCATCACGCAGTTCTGGCCCATCTGGAGCCGCACCATCGGCATCATGCTGGCAGGGCTGACGGTGTAGACCGCCAGCCCTTTTCCGTGCGCTTGATTGTGGAGACTCCACCCCGGAGCGCGTCCCCGTGAGGCGCACACCGGAGCGCGGCGGCGAGGAGGAGCCTTGCCGGCGGCCGCACCGCCACCGGGCGCGTGCGGGCGGGGCGGAGCGTCGAGGCGCACCACCCGGGTTCTGCTCCTCCGGAGCAAGCCCGGTTCACCCCGGTCGGGTGAGGGAATCCTCGTACCAGTACACCGCCTCGGCGATGCGGCCGATGAGCTCCTCGGCCTGCGCCTCCGGCAGCCCTTTGGTGAAGACCGAGATGGCAAACGACCGGGCGGGCGCGTACACCAGCCCGATGTCGTGAAACTCGTCGTCGCGGCTGCCGATCTTCGTCGCCGCGACCACGTTCTCGGGCAGGTAGCGGGGGATGCGCTGCCGGAAGACGGCCTCTTCCATCCAGCGGATCAGCATGCGGGTGGACTCAGGGGAGAGTCCGGATCGGCCCGAGTCCAGCGCGATCAGCACCTGGTTCATGCCGGAGGGCGTCACCGGGGTCTCCAGCGGGTCGTAAGCCGGTGCGACGCCGAGCCCCAGCATGTACTGCCGGATCGTGCCGCTGCCGATGTACCGCTCCAGCATGTTGCGGGCGATGTTGTCCGACACCGTGATCATGAGCTCCAGCAGCCGCCGGACGGAGATCCGGTCGCCGGGCCGGATGGTGGTCTGGAGGATCCCCGTGCCCGCCTGGAAGTCCTCCGGCTGGTACGCGATGGTCTCGTCCAGGGTGAGCCGGCCATGGTCCACCAGCCAGAGGACGGCCATGGCGATCGGCACCTTGATCGTGCTGGCGGCGTAGAACTCGGTCGTCGGGTTGAGGCCGGCCGTCCGGCCGGTGATCAGGTCGGTCACGGCCACGCCGATGGTGCCGGGCACCCCGCTCACCGTGCGCTCCAGGATTGCCGTCAGATCCGCCGGTCGGAAGGGCTTGAGCCGTGGCATCCGATTCATCCCCCCGTCGAGCTGCCTGCGGGATTATACGCCGGCAGCCGGGCGGGATGGACCGCTTATTCGGCGGAAGCCCCGGAAATGGTGAAGTCCGACTCCGCCGTGATCAGGTGAATCCAGGTGGGGCCGGGGGCCAGGAGGGGGAGCTGGCCGCCCTCCGGCGGGTCGAGGACGAACCCGCCCGCCTCCAGCCGCCACGTGCCCTCGTATTGGTGGCCGGCCACCAGCACCGTCGCCGGGCCGCCGTCCCAGAGGTAGAGAGTCCAGCCGAGGTCCACGCCCCGGTTGATGCCGCTCACTTCGAAGAAGAGCAGGTTCACCGCCTCCAGGGGCTCGCCGCTCTCGTCGCGGTGCAGTTCACCGTCCGAGTAGCGAACGTACCGGCCGTCCTCCCAGACCCAGCGGGCCTCGTGCAGGCGGTGCCAGTAGATGTCCACCGCCCGCGCATCGCCCACGGCCGGGACGGCGGCCATGCGCTCGGTGGTGGGAACGGGCGTCATGTCGATCGAGCGGTCGACCACCGCCTGGTTCAGCAGGTCGGTGGATGTGTAGAGGTTGTGCGGCGGCTCACGGTCGGCGGTGCGGAAGAAGTAGCCGCCGGCGGTGTAGATTTCATCGAGGTTGCGCGGGCCCCAGGAGGCCTTGAGCATGGCCAGGGCCTCTGCACTGCCGCCCGAGTGGGCGAAGGGCGTGTTGTAGGCGTCGGCCATGTCCACGAAGCCCTGCCGGGCGCTGCGCACCGGGCCGATCTTCGCGGCGGGTGTGGACCAGAAGAGCGTGAAGAAGCGGGTGATCTCGGCCTCGGTGAGCGTCTCCAACACGAGGTCGGCCTGCCTCAGACCGCTCTGGGGGCGGGCCGAGGGCGAGTTCTCCACCACCACGGCCACAGGTCCCGCCCAGAGTCCTTCCGCCGGTGAGGCCAGCGGATAGACCGGGCCGCCGGTGAGCGTCGGCGAGGCGGGAACCGGCTCGGGCGCGGGTTCCGGCCCCGGCTCCGGGGCGGGTTCCGCCTCCGGGGTGGGGGCGGCCATTTCTGGCGGTTCGGGCGCCGGCTCGACGGGGCTGTCCGTCCGCCCGGCGCAGCCTGCGAGTGCGACGAAGATCAACAGCAGGGGCAAAATTCGCTTCACAAACAATCACCCCGCAGAGGTGATTCCAGGCCAGGAGGTCGTTCCCCTGCGGGGCGGCGAATCGCAGAGAAAAAGCTGTTGCAATGGATGACCGCCTAGTACAAAATGAGCAAAAGAAAGAACTCCGATCGGGATTGGGGGAGAGATGACGTGAAGCCCGACCTGAAGTGGACTGCGCTGCTGCTCGCGGGGATGCTGGTGCTCACCCTGGCGCTGGCGGGCTGCGCCGGTGGGCGTCAGCCGCAGCGCCTCACGCTGTACACCTCGTTCGGGGCCGACCTCTACACGCCGCTGGTGGAGGCCTTCGAGGCCCAGACCGGCATTGAGGTGGACGTGGTCTTCGGCGGCACCGGGGAACTGTTGCGCCGCCTGGAGGCAGAGCGGGAGAAGCCCGCGGCCGACGTGATGCTCGGCGGCGGCGCCGAGTCGTTCGAGGCGTACCGGGAACTGTTTGAACCCTACACGGTGAAGGACGACGGGCTGATTCCCGACGCGCTGAAGGCGCCGGACCGGCTCTGGTACGGTTTCAACGCCCTGCCCATGGTGATCATGTTCAACAAGGAGCAGGTCGCCGAGTCGAAGCTGCCCCGGGGCTGGGCAGACCTCGCCGACCCGCGCTGGGAGGGCCGGATCGCGATGGCGGACGCCACCAAGAGCGGCACCGCCTTCGTGCAGTTGGTGACGATGCTCACCCTCTTCGAGGACGACGGCGACCACGGGTGGAACACGGTCGCAGCGGTGGTCAGGAACGCCCGGATTCTGGGTTCCGCGAGCCTGCCGCCCAAGGGAGTCGACGAGGGGGAGTATGCCCTCGCCCTCACCCATGAGAACATCGCCTGGAAATACGCGCAGGCCGGCGGCCCGGTGGGCTGGATCTACCCGGTGGAGGGCACCGCAACCATCCCGGACAGCGTCGCCCTGGTGAAGGGGGGGCCGAACCCGGCGGCCGCCCGGCGGTTCACGGACTTCCTGTTCTCGCGGGAGGCCCAGCAACTGGCCGCCGAGCAGCTGGGTCTCAGGGCGAGCCGCACCGACGTGCCGCTGCCAGAGGGCCTCAGCCCCACAGATGAGATCCGCCTGATCACCCTGGACGTCGCCTGGGCCTCGGCCCAGCGGGAGGAGATCCTGAACCGTTGGAAGGACTTGCTGGCGGAGTGATACCGTCCTCCGGCACAACGGACCCGGCCCGCCCTCGCGGCCACCGAGGACCGGCGGGGCTGGGCAGGCGTAGCCGACCCGGGGATGGTTGGAACTGGGTGGCGCTGACCGTCATCGCATTCCTGGTGCTCTTCCTGCTCTACCCGGTGGCACGGGTCACGGTCGGCAGCCTCGCTGCGCCGGGCCTCTGGCAGGAGTTCCTGACCCGGGCCTACTACCGGCGCGCCCTGCTGAACAGCCTGCTGCTCTCCCTCGGCGCTACGGCGGGCTCCCTCGCACTGGGAGTGCCGCTGGCCGTGCTCACCACCCGGTACAACCTCCCCCTGAAGAGGCTGATCCACACCCTGGCGGTGCTCTCGCTCCTGTCGCCGCCGTTTATCGGCGCCTACGCCTGGATCACCCTGCTGGGCAGGGCCGGGCTCCTCACGGGGTGGCTGGGGCTGGAAGGCTTCTCGATCTACGGCCCCGGAGGCGTGCTGCTGGTGATGGTGCTGCATCACTGCGGGTACGTGTTCCTGCTCACGCGGGCCGCCCTGCTGCGCGTCGACCCGGAGGTAGAGGAGGCGGCCGAGTCGCTGGGTTCTCCCCCCTGGCGGCGGCTGTTGACCGTCACGCTGCCACTGGCCATGCCGGCCATCGCGACCAGCGGGCTCCTGGTGTTCACGTCCACGCTGGCCGATTTCGGCACCCCGATGCTGATCGGCGAGGGGCTGCTCACGCTGCCGCTGGTCGCCTACAACGAGTTCCTGAGCGAACTGGGCGGCAGCACCGGCATGGCCACGGCGGCCAGCCTGGCGCTGCTGCTGTTGGCCCTGCTGGCCCTGGGGGTGCAGACGTGGCTGCTTCGGGGTCGCTCCTACACCGGGCGCAGCGTGCGGCGGCAAGAGGTCGCCCCGCTGGGTCCGGCCGGCCGCGTGCTGGGAGCCGCCTTCGGCCTGTTGGTGGCCGGCGCCGCAGCGCTGCCGCAGGCGGTGGTGCTCGTCAGTTCGGTGCTGCGGACCCGCGGCCCCCGCTTCACGGGCGAGGTGGGGCTCGACAACTACCGGCGGATGTGGGACCAGATGGCGGAGGTGGTGGGGCGGACCCTCGCTTACTCCGGAACGGCCGCCGCCACCATGCTGGTGGCGGGTCTGCTGGTGGGGTACGTGCTGGTGCGCAGGCCGGGCCGGCTGAGCCGCGCCCTGGACGCGCTGCTGGTGCTGGCGCAGATCGTGCCCGGCACAGTGCTCGGCGTCGGGCTGATCCTGGCCTGGGGCCGGCCGCCCCTCTCCCTGGCCGGGACGGGCGCCATCCTGGTGGTGGCGTACGTTGTGCGCCGCATCGCCTACACCGTGCGGGCGGCCGCGGCCGGGGTGCTGCAACTGAGCCCGGAGTTGGAGGAGGCTTCGCTCTCCCTGGGCGTTCCCCAGGGGCCGACCTTCCTCCGGATCACGGCCCGCCTGATCCTGCCCGCCGCCCTCTCGGGGGCTCTGGTGAGCTGGATTGCCGTCCTCGGTGAACTCTCCAGCACGATCATGCTCTATACCGGTCGGACCGCGACGGTTTCGGTGATGATCTACAACCAGGTGCTTACCAACAGCTTCGGCACGGCGGCGGCGCTGGGCTCGCTGCTCATCGGGCTGACGCTGACGGTGCACGGGATCCTCCGCCGCTGGCTGGGGGAGGAGTCGCTGGGCCACTGGTAGCAAATCGACAGGCGCCCCACACGAACGGCTTGGCCGTGGCGTGTGGGGCGCTCGTCTGTGGGGCCTCCGACCGTCAGGGCTGATAGGAACCGATCAGCACGTGCGGGGCGGCGTGCGTGGCGGGCGCCGCCGCAGAGCGGTCCTCGACGGTGATCAGGATGGTGTCGTTGCGGTTCAGGGGCAGCCCGTCCGCCTGGAAGCGGAAGTTCTCCCCCCAGGCCCGCTCGCAGTAGCCCACCGGGGTCCGCACCTGGCTGCGCTGGTTCACCAGCCAAACGCGGTACGCGTTGAACGGCCGCCCGGTGGTGCGGTCGCGGCCCAGGGCCATGGGGCTCGGCAGCCCGCGGAGGGAGAGGGTCAGACTGCCCCGCCGCAGGTTGAGGGTTGCCAGCCCGGAGGCGCGGGGCGTCATGGGGTGGCGCTGCACCAACGAAACCTGAATCTCCAGCGGGTTGGCGGAGCGCACCCGGGGCGCCGACTGCTGGGCGTCGCCGGCGGGGGCGGCGTTCTCGGCGGTGTCGCCGGCGTCGCCCGTGGGGGTCGGCGGCGCGGCGGCCTGGGTGCCGGCCGGCGTGCCGGGGGTCGGCGGCAGGCCGCCCACAGCGCCGGGCGGGACAGCCGGGGAGGTGAAACCGGCCGGTAGAGTGTCGGACTGAGTCGCCGCACCGGCAGTGGCGATGGCGCTCGGGGTGTCCGGCTCCGCACCGGCGACGTCGCGCTCTGCGGCCAGGGCGGGGGTGGCGCCGCCGCTTTCCGCGCCTCGGTCCGCTGCGTCTGCACTGGTCTGGGTGGCCAGGCCCACGGGGGCGAAGCCGGTGGTGACGGCCACGGCCGCAGCCTCTGCGCGGGCGTCAGCAGGGGCCGGGGCGGCGCCGCTGTCAGCCTCTGCGGCGGAGGCGCCGCCATTCGGGGCGGGCGCGTACGGGTCCGCAAGCGGCGTGGAGCCTGCACCGGGGATAGCGCCGCCGACCGGGGCAACGGCCGCGGCGGAGTCGGTGAGTCCTGCGGCGGTGGACGCGAACGGCGCGGGATGCGGGCCGCTGCCGGCCGGACCGCCGAACCGGGCGGAACCGGCGCCGCTGCCAGACAGGGCCGCGTTTGCCGTCAGGCCGGCACTCCGGACGAACCCTTCGGAGCCGGTCTCCCGGGCCGGATCCGCGGGCGTCGGTTCCCCGGCGCCCTGCGACTGCCCGGAGGCGCTCCCGGGGCTGCTGCCGACCTCCAGGGCTGCCGGAGAATCCTCACGCGCCTCACCGCCATCAGGCGCCCAGGGCCCGTGGGCCGAAGCGCCCGGCACCGCGGGGGACTCGGCCGGCGGCGGAAACCCCGCCCACGACGAGGCCGGAGGGGACGACGCGGCTGTGGCCGTCGACTCCGAGACGGGTGGCGCAGCCGCCTGCGCGGGCTCCTCCAACCAGATCAGACGTCCCTCCAGCACGGCGATGGCGCCGGAGTGGCTTCCGCCGAAGGGCTCCACCGTGACCCGCACCCGCTCGGCCCGCCCGGGCTGCACCACCGAACTCGCCACCACGCGGGTGGCGCAGCCGTGGCCGTCGGGACCCACGTTGAACGCCCCCAGGCTCACCGCACCCGCGGGTCCCACCAGCCATCCCTCGTAGTAGAACCCCCCGGCCCCGGACCGGTCTGTCAGGGTCTGTCCATTCTCCACGTGCAGGGTAACGCGGCAGAAACCGGGCCCGCAGCTCACCACGCAGAACCCCTGCATCGGCCTGTCGTGCTGGTAGCGGTGGGCGCGGGCCGGTTTCAGCTCCGCCAGCCGGGCTGCCGCCAGGCCGGTGGCCAGTGGCTGTGTCAAGGTAATTCCCTCCCGTTCACGCGCTTTCTCAGAGACCATATGCGGACAGGGTGGGCGGCATGAGGTGTGACAGATTTCCGCCGACCGCTCCAAATTCGTCACACGCGGCAGGAGTCTGACAGATTCGATACGAATACAGTGACAGTACAGGCGATCAACACGGTTCAGACGGAATGAACCCGGCGCGAGGGGTGCGAGGAAGGAGCGGTGGCATGAGCCTGAACTTCGATCTGAGCCGGGAGCAGTCCATGATCCGCGACCTGGCGCGGGAGTTCGCCGAGGGTGAGGTGGCCCCCGGCGCGGCGGAGCGGGACAAGACGGGCCGCTTCCCCCTGGAACTGGTGCGCAGGATGGGCGAACTGGGCCTTCTGGGCATCCCCATTCCGGAAGCGTACGGAGGCACGGGTGGGGACACGGTGGCCTACGCCCTGGCGGTCGAGGAGATCAGCCGGGCGGACGGCTCGCTGGGCCTCACCATGGCGGCGCACTGTTCCATCGGGATGGGCCCGGTGCTCTACTTCGGCACCGAAGAGCAGAAGAAGCAGTGGCTGCCCGGGGCGGCGCGGGGCGAGTACCTGGCCTCGTTCGGGCTGACGGAGCCCGAAGCCGGGTCCGATGCGGCCGCCACCAGGACCACGGCGGTGCGGGACGGCGAGGGGTGGGTGCTGAGCGGCTCCAAGTCGTTTATCACCAACGCCTACTACTGTGGCTACATCGTGTGCACCGCCGTCACCCGCCCCGGCGAGGGGCACCGGGGCATCAGCGCGTTCATCGTGCCCAACCCGACGCCGGGTTTCACCATCGGTCCGGCCTACGAGAAGATGGGCCTGCGCTCTTCGGACACGCGGCCCCTCTACTTCGATCAGGTGCGGCTGCCCGCTGATGCCCTGCTGGGCCAGGAGGGGGAGGGGTTCCGCCAGTTCATGATCACCCTGGACGGCGGCCGCATCTCCATCGGCGCCATGGCGGTGGGCATCGCCCAGGCGGCCCTGGACGCGGCGCTGGCCTATGCCCGGCAGCGCGTCCAGTTCGGCCAGACCATCTCCAAGTTCCAGGCCATCCAGTTCAAGCTGGCCGACATGGCGATGGAGATCGAACTGGCCCGGAACATGGTGCTGAAGGCGGCCTGGCTGAAGGATCAGGGGCGTCCCTTCACCCGGGAGGCGGCGATGGCGAAGCTCTTCGCCTCCGAGACGGCGGTCCGGGCCGCCAACCAGGCGATTCAGATCCACGGCGGCGCCGGCTACATGGAGGACCTGCCCGTCTCGCGCTTCTGGCGGGACGCAAAGCTGACCGAGATCGGCGAAGGCACGAGCGAGATCCAGCGGCTGGTGATCGCCCGGCACCTGGGGTGTTGAGGGATGCTCTACGCCGTTGCACTGGTGGTGGCGCTGCTGATCGGTTTCCTGCTGCCGGAGGCGCTCGGGCTTGTCCTGCTGGGTGCGATGGCCCTCGGCGCAGCATGGCGGCTGGGGGGTCGGGTCAGCCGGGTGGAGTCGATCCTGGAACAGCACCTGGGGATCCAACTGTCCGAAGAGGCGCACAGGAACACCAGGGTCTACGAGACCGAGAGGGCGCACATTCGGGCCCGCATGGCCCGTTATGCAGAAGGGGCAAAGGAGGAGAAGAAGCGGTGATCCGGGCGAACATGGCCGGAACGGTGTGGAAGGTGCTGGTGAAGCCCGGGGACACAGTGGCCCCGGGCCAGGACGTGGTGATCCTCGAGTCGATGAAGATGGAGATTCCCATCACCGCCGAGACGGGCGGCACGGTGCAGGCGGTGAAGGTGGGCGTGGGCGACTTCGTCAACGAGGGCGACGTGGTGGTGGAACTGGACTGACCGGGGTGCGGCCTGGTGCAGGGGGCTGAGCGCACATGGGGGGATTGCTCTGCCCGCCTGGCCCCGCGGGGGAAGTACCGACTGAAGCGCAGAGAACAGAGGGGGAGTTGACGTGCGCACCGTTCGCATCGGCGCCGGCCAGGGGTTCTACGGCGACTCGCTCCTGCCGGTGCTCGACGTGGCCCGGTACGGCGACGTGAAGTACATCGGCTTCGACACCCTGGCGGAACTCACCCTGGCGATCCTCGAGAAGGGCCGCCGGCGGGAGCCCGGCACGGGGTACACCCGCGACGTGGTGCCCATGATGCGCAACCTGCTGCCCATCGCCAAAGAGCGGGGCATCCGGCTCATCACCAACGCCGGCGGCATCAACCCCCGGGGAGCGGCCCGGGCGGTGGCCGAAGTGGCCCGGGAGCTGGGGCTCTCTCTCAAGATCGCCTGCGTCACGGGAGACGACATCTTCGACCGGCTGGACGAACTGGCCGCCCTGGGGGTGCAGTTTGCGGGCCCGGCCACCGGTCAGACCCTGGCCGACGTGCGCGACCGGGTGCTCTTCGCCTCGGTCTACCTGGGGGCCAACGTGGTGGCGGACGCCCTGGCCACGGGGGCGGACGTGGTGATCACCGGCCGCACCACCGACACGGCGCAGTTCCTGGGACCGCTCATCCACGAGTTCGGCTGGGCCCGCGACGACTGGGACCGCCTGGCCCAGGGGATCATCCTCGGCCACCTGATGGAGTGCTCGGGCCAGGTGACCGGCGGCAACTACCAGGTGGGCTGGGAGGAAATCCCCGACCTGCACCGCATCGGCTTCCCCATCGCCGAGGTGAGCGAGGACGGCAGCTTTGTGCTCACCAAGGCGCCCGGCACGGGCGGCAAGGTCGATCTGAAGAGCGTGAAGGAGCAGTTCCTCTACGAGATCCATGACCCGACAACCTACGTCACCCCGGACGTCGTCTGCGACCTGACCACGACCCGCCTGGAGCAGGTGGGCGAAAACCGCGTGCGGGTGAGCGGCACCAGGGGGCGGCCGGCGCCCCCCACCCTGAAGGCGCTGCTGGGGTTCGCAGATGGCTGGATGGGGGAAGGCTACATCTCGTTCAGCTGGCCCAAGGCCTACAGCAAGGCGAAGCGGGCGGCGCAGATCATCCGGGCGCGGCTGGAGATGCAGGGGGTCCGGCCCGAGGAGATTCACGAGGAGTACATCGGGATCAACTCGCTCTGGGGCGCCCTGGCTCCCGAGCCGGTGGACGAGGACCAGATCAACGAGGTGCGGCTGCGCATCGCCATCCGCACCCGGAACAGGAGAGACTGCGAGATCCTGGCCCGGGAGTTCCCGCCCCTTCTGCTCTCGGGTCCGCCCACGGCGTCGGCCGTCGCCGGCACGCCGCAGCCCCGGGAGCTCATGGGCCTCTGGTCGGCCCTGATTCCCCGGGAGTGGATCGAGCCGCACGTGCAGATTACGGTGGAGGAGGTGTAGCCGTGGCCCGGCGCATCCGGCTGCTCGACATCTGTCATGCCCGGTCGGGGGACAAGGGCGATGCCGCCGACATCTCGCTTTTCGCCAACGACGACGCGGCCTGGGAGCTCATCCGCAGGCACGTCACGAAGGACGCGGTGGCCGACTACTTCCGGCCCGTGGCCAGCGGGCCGGTGGAGCGGTGGGAGGTGCCCAACGTCCAGGCGTTGAAATTCGTGGTGCACGGCGCGCTGGGCGGCGGGGCTCCGCGGTCGCTCCGCAGCGACAACCTGGGCAAGACGTTCGCCGCCGCCCTGCTGCACATGGAGATCACGGTAGAGGAGTAAGTGCCTGTGGCAGTTCCGCAAATCGACGTGGCACGGGCCAGGACGTTTGTCCTGGCCCACGGGAGAGCAGTGGACGTGGCACGCCTGGAGGGCCTGTTCGGTCGGACGGCCCCCGACCCTGCGGTGGTGCAGGGACTGGAGCAGCTGCAGAACCCGGACGGAGGGTTCCCGCGCGGCCTGGCGGTGGGTGGCTTTCCCCTCACGGCGCTGGGCAGTGGGCTCGGTGCGACGGGCGGCACGGGCGCCGATGTGCCGCGCAGTGACGGACCGGCGGGCGGGCCTGCGGCGGATGCGGCCGGCGCCCGGGCGGAGGGGCCGTCCTCCGTGGCCGCGACCTGCGCCGTCCTGGCCTGGCTCAGGGACATCCCGCCCCTGGCGGGCTCCCCCATGGCGTCGCGGGCCGTGTCGTACCTGCGGCGCCAGCAGCGGGTAGATGGCGCATGGGCGGAGGGGGCCTGTGCCCGGACGGCTTCGCCCGGCCCGGGCGCGGCGGGCCCCGGCGACGAGCCGACGGCTTGCGATGTAGAAGAAGCGCCGCTTCCGTCCCTCGGGATCACCGCCATGGCCGCCTACACGCTGCTGGTGATGGACCCGGCGCACGAGGACCCGATCGCCCGGGCCGCCCGGTGGCTGCGGGACGCGCTGGCAGGCGGGGCCGAGGGGGAAACGGCCGGGCCTGCGGCTGCCGACGCAGCGGTCACCACAGCCGGGGCTGCGACCCTCGCCCTGGCTGCGGCCGTCTGGCGGCGGGTGCACGTGGCCGGCGTCCCGGATCGGGTCTGGGTGTACTCGCCCGGGGCGGGGCGCGACGCTTCCGCCGGTGAACTCTGCGCGGTGCTCACCCCGCTGGCGGAACTGGGGCTGCGTGCCGGCGACTTCCTGGTGGCGCTTCGCTGCCTCGAGGCGCTGGCGGGGATGCAGCAGGGCGAAGGCGGCTGGCCGGCGGAGGACGGCCGGGCCGTGGCGGCCACGCTGGATGCCCTGCGGGTATTCCGGGCCTTCGGGCTGGCGTGAGCCCCGGGCGGTCAGCGGGAAGGAGGAGGGAACCGGATGGAGAAGGTGGTCCTGGCCCGTGAGGGACCGATCGCATGGGTGGCCCTGAACAACCCGGAGCGGCACAACGCCCTCTCCCGGGATGTGGTGTCCGCACTGCAGGCGGCGGCGGACGCGCTGGCTGTGGACAGGCAGGTGCGGGTGGTGGTGCTGCACGGGGGCGAGTCCAGGTCTTTCTGCAGCGGCGCGGACCTGAAGGAGCGGCAGGGGATGGACGAGCCGGAGGTGCTCGCCACCGTCCACGCCCTCCGGGAGGCCGTGAACAGCGTTGCGCAGCTGCCGGTGCCGGTGATCGCCGCCATCCACGGGAACGCCTTCGGCGGCGGGCTGGAGCTGGCCCTGGCCTGCGACATCCGCATCGCCGCCGACGACGCCCAGATGGGCCTCACCGAGGTGGGCTGGGGCATCATCCCCGGTGCGGGCGGGTGCGTCCGCCTGCCGGCGCTCGTCGGTCCGGCCCGGGCGAAGGAGCTGATCTTCACCGCCCGCCGGCTTACGGCGGCGGAGGCGCTGAACCTGGGCCTGGTGAGCCGCGTGGTGGCCAGGAGCGAGCTGCTGGACGAGTGCCGCCGACTGGCGGAGCAGATCGCCGCGCAGGCGCCGCTGGCCGTGCGGGCGGCGAAGCGCGCCATCGACGCCGGCCCGGGCCTGGCCGCCGGCCTGGCCGCCGAGTGGCGTGAGTACCAGTCCATCGTGCCCACCCGAGACCGGCTGGAGGGGCTGCGGGCGTTCGCGGAGCGCCGGCCGCCGGTCTACCGGGGCGAGTAGCGGCTGCGTAGACCGGTACCCTTGCGGCAAGGGCGAATCGGGAACGCCGGGGGCTGCTGCGGCCGGGGCAAGGCGCTGGAAATGGAGGGACCACACATGCTGCTGAACGACGTCGCCTTGATGGAGCATCCGATCAGCATCGTCGGTGCGCTGGGGGGCCTGCTGGCCCACGCCGGGCGCCGCCTGGAGCCCGCCTACCTGGCAGGGGTCACGGGCCACGCCTTCCGGCTGACGCTCGACCTGGTCATCTCGCCGTCGGGCCCTGCGGAGCTCAACTTCCACGAGGTCTTTCCGCTGTGGGAGCGGCTCGGCGCGTGGTTCAAGCGGGTCGCCGCCCGGCCGGCCGACCCCGACTATCCTTCCGTGCGCGCCGACGTGGTCCGCCGGGTCGGCCAGGCGGTGGAGGGCGGCCGGCCGGCCATCGTCTACGACCTGCTGGGCAGCGGCGAGTACGGGCTGGTAGTCGGCGTGGAGGGGGAGCGGTGGGCCTGTCTCACGCCCGAGAGCCCGGCCGCTCCCCAGTGGATGGAGGTGGCTGCCTGGCCGCCGGCGGAGCATGCGGCCTTCACCCGGGCCGAGGTGATCACGCTGCTGGACATCGCCGGCGACTTCGACCGGCGCAAGGCGGAGGCGGGGTCGCTCCGCTTCGCCGTGGACCACTTCTGGGCCCCGCCGTCGCGGGACATGTGGCTGCAGCACGGCCGCGGGGCGTACCAGTACTGGCGCACGGTGCTGAAGGGCAACCTGCCGCTGCACGGCCCGGAGCCGGGGAAGGCGCACAGCTACAACCTCGCCCTGCTGCGGGCGGCTCGGGGCGACGCCGCGGCCTACTTGGAGCAGCTGGCCGGCCAGTACCCCGAGGCGGAAACGCTGGCCCGGGCCGCGGCGGCTTACCGGCGCGTGGAAAGAGCCTTGGCGGAGGCGGTGGCGCTGGCCCCGTACCCGGGGGAGGCGCTGGAGGCGCACCGGGGCGAGGTGGCGGCGTGCCTGGAGCGGGCCCTGGCGGCCGAGACGGAGGGCGTGGAAGCCATCGAGCGGGCCCTGCGAGTCTTGCGCTAGCAGACCATTCCGGCGGCCCGCCGGCCGGTGCCGGCCCGGCGCACCGAGAAGGATGGCCTCCGACCGGCCCGCAGGGGACGGGCAGAGAGAGGGCAGCCCGCCGGTGGAAGCGAGAAACCGGCAGCAGCCCACAGGGGAGGAACGGGCAGAGGGGGAGGAAGCGATGAGCCTGGATGCACGGCTGATGGCGCTGGAAGAGCAGATCAAGCGGGGGGGAGCCGAGCGGTACCACCAGCAGGCGCGGGCGCAGGGCAAGCTGTTCGCCCGGGAGCGGATCCGGCTGCTTCTGGACGCGGGCTCCTTCGTGGAAGATGGCCTCTTCGCCAACTGCGAGGCGGGTGACCTGCCTGCCGACGGCGTGGTCACCGGCCTGGGGCGCATCGACGGTCGGCCGGTGGCGGTGATGGCCAACGACTCTACGGTGAAGGCCGGGTCGTGGGGGGCCCGCACGGTGGAGAAGATCCTGCGCATCCAGGAGACCGCCGAGCGGCTGCGGATGCCGCTCTTCTACCTGGTGGACTCGGCCGGCGCGCGCATCACCGACCAGGTGGAGATGTTCCCCGGTCGGCGCCACGCGGGCCGCATCTTCTATAACCAGGTGCGCCTGAGCGGCATGGTGCCGCAGATCTGCCTGCTTTTCGGCCCCAGCGCGGCCGGCGGGGCATACATCCCCGCGTTCTGCGACGTGGTCTTCATGG
Source organism: Symbiobacterium sp. (assembly GCF_040797425.1). Classification (NCBI taxonomy): domain Bacteria; kingdom Bacillati; phylum Bacillota; class Clostridia; order Eubacteriales; family Symbiobacteriaceae; genus Symbiobacterium; species Symbiobacterium sp. The sequence goes on from NZ_JBFNEH010000005.1 coordinate 107,735, forward strand.
TGCGGGGCAACGCCTCGATGTACCTGGGCTCGCCCCGCATGGCCGAGATGGTGATCGGCGAGAAGGTGACGCTGGAGGAGATGGGCGGCGCCGAGATGCACACGTCGGTCTCCGGCTGCGGCGACGTGCTCTGCGAGAGCGAGGAGGAGGCTATCCAGCTCGCCCGGCGGTACTTGAGTTACTTCCCGCAGTGCGCCGGCGAGCGGCCGGCCGCCGCGGCCCCGGTGGAGCCGAAGCCGGGCCGGGCGCTGGAGGAGATCGTCCCGGCCAACCAGAATGCCGCCTTCGACATGTACGAGCTGATCGACCGGCTGATCGACGAGGGCTCGTGGTTCGAGATCAAGAAGCGGTTCGCACCGGAGGTCATCACGGGCTTCGCCCGCCTGGGCGGGCGCGTCGTCGGCGTGGTGGCCAACCAGCCCCGGGTGAAGGGCGGCGTGCTCTTCGTGGACTCCGCCGACAAGGCCGCCCGCTTCATCTGGCTCTGCGACGCCTTCGAGATCCCGCTCCTCTTCCTGGCCGACGTGCCCGGCTTCATGATCGGCACCAGGGTGGAGCGGCAGGGCATCATCCGCCACGGGGCGAAGCTGATCGCGGCGGTGAGCGAGGCCACCGTGCCCAAGGTTTGCCTGGTCGTGCGCAAAGCCTACGGCGCCGGCCTCTACGCCATGGCCGGCCCGGCGTTCGAGCCGGACTGCACGCTGGCCCTGCCTACGGCATCCATCGCCGTGATGGGGCCGGAGGCGGCGGTGAACGCCGTCTACGCCAATAAGATCGCCGAGAAGCCGCCGGAGGAGCGGGAGGCGTACGTGGCCCAGCTGCGGGAGGAGTACCGGAAGAACATCGACATCTACCGTCTGGCCTCGGAGCTGATCGTTGACGCCATCATCCCCTTCGGGCGGGTCCGGGAGGAGTTGCTTGCCCGCCTCGCCTTCTACGAGCGGCGGCAGCAGGAGCCACCGCGCAAGAAGCGCCCCGTGACGCCGGTGTAAGGCCGACGTTCACGAGACTGGCCCTGTGCGGGCTCCCGCGGCGCGCGTCTCCCGGAGAGCCCGACGTGTGAACCATCGAGGTCTGGGAGCCGACTCCCCGGCCGCGATGGCTCTTGCGCGCCCGCCGCGGGCGCCCTGAACTGCGGCTCCGCCGCCGGGGGGCCACCGGACTCGTTCTGCACCGGCGGAGTCGCCGAACTCGTCTGTTGTGTAAGAAGGACGCACAGAGAGGGGTTGTGCCAGGGTGAGAAAGAGCAGCAGTCTGTTTGCACTCCTGCTGGTCCTGGCGATCGGGCTTTCCGGTTGCGGCGGCGGCGCTGCGTCTGAGCAGTCCAGCAGTGCGCCAGCCGGCAGCAGAGGCACCGCCGCATCCAGGGACATGGCAGCGAACGCGCCTGGCGAGGCGTCCGTTACGTCGGTGGTGGAGGCCGGCGGTGACGCCGTCGGCGCCGACGCACCGGTGACCGACCGGAAGATCATCCAGAACGCCGAGATCGAACTGCACGTGCGGGACGTCGACGAGGCGCTGAACGCCGTCCACGAGGCGGTGCGCAGGGCCGGTGGGTACGTGCAGGGAACCGACGTGTCGGGCACGCGCGAAAGCGGTCGGCACGTGTCCATGACCCTGCGCGTGCCGGCCGGCAGCTTCACCTCCATCCTCGACGTGCTCTCCGGTCTGGGTGAGCGGGAACGCCTGCGCCAGTGGACCGACGACGTGACGGAGGAGTACCTGGACCTCGAGGCCCGCATCGCCACGAAAGAGGCTCACCTGGCGCAGCTGAACAAGCTGTACGAGCGGAGCGGCACGATCTCGGAAATGCTCGAACTGGAGCGGGAGATCGCCCGCGTCACGGCTGAGCTTGAGTCCCTCAAGGGTCGATACAACTACCTTTCCAATCAGGTGGCGTTCAGCACCATCGGTGTGAACATGTACGAGCCCGGCGTACCCATGCCGCGCGCCACCCCGCAGACGCTGGGCGAACGGATGCGTGACAGCTTCCTGTACTCGTGGAACGCCACCATCGCCATGGCGGAATCGCTGCTGATCGCGCTGGTATCGATCATCCCCGTGCTGCTCTTCCTGGTTGTGATCGCTGCCGTCGTCTTCATCCTCATCAAGCTGATCGGCGGGGTCCGGCGGCGGGGTGGCCCGGGCGGGGCGGGCGACGGCAGGGCAGATCGCGGCGCAAGCGGCGGGCAGTCGCAGAGCGAGGGCGGGCAAGACTAAAGCGAAGGCGGGGCCGTTACGGCCCCGCCAGGCTGTTCTGGATGACGATGGGCGTGCCCACCTCCACGGCGTCGTAGAGTCTTTCCACTTCGCCGTTGCTCATGAGAATGGACCCCTCCGAACTCCACCGGCCGAGGTTCTGCGGTGCGTTGGTGCCATGGATGGCCCAGAGCGAGCCGCCGTCGTCGGGGAAAACGCTGAAGCCGATCCAACGGGTGCCCAGAGGGTTGGCCGGGTCGAGGGCCGGAATCCCTTCCCTCAGATACGGCATTCCGGGAACCATCAGGGTAACGGAGAACCGCCCGGTGGGCGTGGAGAGGTTCTCCTCCCAGTTCTCGGCGGTGGGGGCCGGGCCCTCGATGTGCCGGCCCGTCGCGACCCGGGCCGTCTGCACCAGCTCCCCTTCCCGGTAGTACCAGAGCACGTTCAGCCCCTTATCGACGAGGATCACCGTCGGCTCGGGGGGATCGAGGGGCGCCGCCGCGGCGTAGTAGTCCGCGGGCACCAGGCCCTGGTCGGCGTTCAGCTCCCAGGCCCGGAAGACAGGCTCCCCACCGCGGGCTTCCAGCGCCTTCTCGCCGCCGACTTCCACCTGAACGGGCTCGCCCTCCCGCGGGAGCTGCCCCTGCCAGACCAGCAGGTTCCGGGCGCGGGGCAGGTCCTTCAGCGTGAGGGTGCCCTCGCCCACCGTGATCACCTGGCCGATCTGCTTCGCCTCCTTCCCGGTTCCCGTGAGGAGGGCCAGGTGCACCCGCTCATCCACCAGGGGCGACACCGCGATCAGTTCCGGCTGGCCGTCGCCGTCCAGGTCCGGGCACTCGATGGTGCGCTCGGGGGTGAAGGGGAGGTCTGCCACCGGGGTCTCCGTCCGGTTCGTGCCCGGGGTCACCTCGGTCCCGGCGGTTTCCGTTTGTCCCAGGCGCAAAGCGAGCCAGCGGATGCCGAAACCCAGTCCCACTGCGAGGGCCGCGACGACGAGAAAGGCGAAGGCCCGCCTGCGAAGGTACCGCCTGCGGCGCTCTTCTTTCCGGCGCCATTCGCGCCGGGCGGAGCGGGGGCGCGGGGGTTCGTAGAGGTGGGACATGGGCCTCCCTCCTTCGGCTCGTTTTGCTGTTGCCTTGATTATAACCTATCCTCTAGTTCACGCTCCATTCATTTGCATAACGCCCTGTGGCTGGAGGCGCAGCATCCGGCTGGTGGGGTGACGGCAACTGGTTTTCCTGTTTGGGCATTCGCGTGGTATCATCTATGGAAGATGCTGTTTACACGCAGGAGGGCCGTTTGCATGGAATGGGTTACGGTTGACAAGTTGCCGCAGTACGAAGGCGAAACCGTGGAACTGCGCGGCTGGGTGTACAACTACCGGAGTTCCGGCAAGATCCAGTTCATCATCTTTCGCGACGGGACGGGCATCTGCCAGGCGGTGCTCTTCATCAAGGACGTGTCGCCCGAGGTCTTCGAGGCCGGCAAGCAGCTGACCCAGGAGTCGTCCATCATCATCCGCGGCACGGTCCGCAAGGACGACCGCGCCCCGGGCGGGTACGAGATCGGTGTGAAGGACCTGGAGATCGTCCAGATCGCGGAGGACTACCCCATCACGCCGAAGGAGCACGGCACCGAGTTCCTGATGGACCACCGCCACCTGTGGGTGCGCTCGTCCCGCCAGACGGCGATCCTGCGCATCCGCAACGAGATCACCATGTCGATCCACCAGTTCCTGCAGGAGCGGGGCTTCGTCCTCACCGAGTCGCCCATCCTGATGGGGACCGCGGCCGAGGGCGGGGCCAACCTGTTCGAGACCACGTATGTTAACGACGAGCCGGCTTACCTCAGCCAGTCGGGCCAGCTCTACGTGGAGGCCACGGCCATGGCCCTGGGGCGGGTCTACACCTTCGGCCCCACTTTCCGCGCCGAGAAGTCTAAGACCCGCCGCCACCTGATCGAGTTCTGGATGGTGGAGCCGGAGGCGGCCTACTTCACGCACGAGGACAACATGAAGCTGCAGGAGGAGATGGTCACCTACATCGTGCAGCGGGTGCTGGAGCGGCGCGAGGCCGATCTGAAGACCCTGGGCCGCGACACCACCCTGCTCGAGAAGGTGAAGCCGCCGTTCCCGCGCATCACCTACACCGAAGCCGTGGAGATGCTGCAGAAGCTGCACAAGCCCGGCGACGACTGGGATCCCATCCCCTGGGGTGAGGACTTCGGGGCGCCCCACGAGACGGTGATCACTCAGCAGTTCGAGAAGCCCGTCTTCGTGGAGAAGTTCCCCGTGAAGGTGAAGGCCTTCTACATGCAGCCTGATCCCACCAACCCCGAGGTGGTGCTGGGCGCCGACCTCCTCGCACCCGAGGGCTACGGCGAGATCATCGGCGGGTCGCAGCGCATCCACGACCCCGAGTTGCTGAAGCAGCGGTTCGAGGAGCACGGGCTCGACATGAAGACGTACGGCTGGTATTATGACCTGCGCCGCTTCGGCACGGTGCCGCACTCGGGCTTCGGCCTCGGCATTGAGCGCACCGTGGCCTGGATCTGCGGGCTGGACCACGTGCGGGAGACGATTCCCTTCCCGCGGCTGCTCAACCGCCTGCATCCGTAGCGGCGGCGGGTCTTCACACGGAGGGACGTGCCGATGGCGAAACGAGCGCTCTTCGTGATCGACACCCAGGTCGACTTCAACGACGAGCAGGGAAGCCTCACCAGCTTCCAGCGCTCCGACCCGAAGATGCAGCGGATTGCCGACCTGATCGCGGCGGTGCACGACGAGGGCGGCTTCGTGGTGGCCACCGTCGACACCCACCCGCCGCTGCACCACCCGGAGCACCTGGTGACCTACCGGCGCATGTTGCAGGAGACCCTGGGGGCGGACCGGTTCGAGTCTTACATGGACCGGGCGTACGAGGCGTACCGGGAGGAGCTCAAGATCTACCCGCCCCACTGCGAGTACGGCACGCCCGGGTGGCAGCCGACGGCGGCGATTGCAACCGCCTTCGAGCGGCTGGGAAGCGACCTGATCCTGATCCAGAAGCCCACGTACCGGCTGGTGGACGGCTACGTGATGAAGGGGCCGGCGCGCCTGGTGGGCCGGTCGGGCCGGGAGGTGCTCGACTTCCTCAAGGCGCAGGGGGTTTCGGAGGTCCTGGTCACCGGGCTGATCACGCCGGTCTGCGTGCTCGCGGCCGTGGAGTCGGCGGTGGCGGTCGGGCTGCGGGCGACCGTGGATGAGAACTTCGTGGACTCGTACGACGAGGAGAGCCACCGGCAGGGGCTCGAGCGGATCGCCGCGGCCGGCGGCGTGGTCGTGCCTGCGCGACCGGCGTAACCGCATCCGGCTCCTCCGCATTTCCGCGGCTCGCACCTTTTCGCAAACGTGCGACTAAGTGGGAGGGATTTCGCTCGTTGCTGGAGAAGATGGGGGCATCTGGAGATATCAAACCACCCGGGGTCGTCTCCGCAACGGGAGGTCGATGACATGGAGGAGATCGGCCGGCGCTTGCAGGCGGCGCGCATCGCCAAGGGCTTGACGTTGGAAGAGGTCGAAGAGGAAACCCGCATCCGCAAGAAATATATCGAAGCGTTGGAGTCCGGGCGGACGTCGGTCATCCCCGGGGAGGTCTACGTCAAGGGGTTCCTGCGCACCTACGGCAACTTCCTCGGTCTTGACGGAGAGGCCCTGGTGGAGGAATACAAGGCGAAGAAGCGGGCGCCCGCGGAAGAGGGAGAGCGCGGCTCCGGCGGGGCCGGGCGGCGCAGGGCGGAGGCGCCCCGCCGCCGTGGCACCGACGCTTCGGGGGATCGGGCGGAGGCCGCGGCCAGGGGCCGGGGGGAGAACGCGGCGGATGCCGCACCCGCCGACCAGGAGGTCGCCCCCGCTGTTCCCGAGGGTGCGCGCATCACCCAGGCACCCCGCCCGCCGGCCTTCGTGCAGCCGCCGCGCCGTTCATCCCGCAACCGGCGCCGCCACCACGGCCCCGGCCCGGGCGTCTACCTGATGCGGCGCATCCTGGTGGCGCTGGTGGTCCTCCTGCCGCTGGCCGGTCTGGGCTACTGGCTGTGGAACCGCCCCGCCGCCGCGCCTCAGGCCCCGCCGGACCAGACGGCGGTGCAGGCGCCGGGGCCTTCCCAGCAGGCGCCTGAGACCGGCCAAGAGCCCGCACAGGAGCCCGTGCAACCGCCCGAACGGGAGCCCGAGGCGGGGGAAACGCCACAGCCCGCCGTCACGGTGGGGAAGCCGAATGGGCAGGATGTGGACGTTACGGTAAGCGCCGAGACGATCGACCTGGAGATGCACTTCAGCGCAAGGACGTGGGTCGAAGTGTCTGACGCGGCGGGGACAATCCTCTACAGCGGAATTGCCGACGGCACGACACTCTCGTACCACGGAGACGGGTTCCAGGTGCGGCTTGGCCACGTGAAC